>CBDVBU010000009.1:0-23104 GCA_965372295.1 uncultured Phycisphaerae bacterium | reverse complement strand
TATTGGGTTTGAATGAAAAACATATTCTTAAGAAGTCCTTTGAAGGAATCCTGCCCAAAGAGATTACCTCCCGCCCGAAGAATCCTTACCGCGCCCCCATAAAGCAGAGTCTTCTAAATGAGAAGACGACTGAATATACAAAAGAGGCATTATCGGCGAAGTCACTGAGCAGGGCCGATTTGTTTGATGCCGGCAAGGTAACGAAGCTATTGCGAAAAGTTCAGGCGGTTGACAATCCGAGTGAGATCGACAGCATGGCCCTTGTAGGCATTTTGTCCTCTCAAGTCATTCATCGTCAGTTTGTTCAGGATTTCCCGGCGAGACCTGATAAACCGGTTTCTCCCGCTCTTATTGTGGACAGGAGATCTGAGGCTTTAAGGGCCGTAAGTTGAAGGTAAATAGACATCGCCCGTAATCTATGACTTGCAGACATATTTTGAGTTTTGGAGATTACTATGGAGTTTCACAAAGATATTCTCAAGCTCGACAGCAAAAGCGAGGTTGAACGTATTTGCGAATTCATTCAGCAGGAACTGCGCGATATGAAGCGTGATGGTATTGTAGTCGGGCTAAGCGGCGGTATCGATTCTGCATTATGTGCCGCTCTTTGTGTCAAAGCATTGGGTAAAGACAAGGTGTTTGGATTGATTCTTCCTGAGAAGGAATCCAATTCTGTAAGTGCTGAATATGCAGCCAAACATGCCCAAAACCTGGGTATAGAAACAGAAACGGTTGACATAACACCTACGCTCGAAGCTTTTGGGACTTATCGTAAGAGAGATGATGTGATAAGAGAAGTCTTTCCCGAGTATGATAGTGAATCCAAGTCGAAAATTACTCTACCGGCCGACTTACTCTCCAAAGATTCCTTTAACTTCTTTACTCTGAAAATAGACGATGGCAAAGGCAATGTGAAATCGGCAAGACTAAACAAGAAATCGCTCAATGGAATAGTAGCCGCCACCGATTCCAAACAAAGAACCAGGATGATGCATCTTTATTACTATGCGGAAATGAAGAATTACATTGTATGCGGCACAACCAACAAAACTGAAGTCCTGGAAGGATTCTTCGTAAAATACGGAGATGGCGGAGTTGATATTGAGCCGCTCAGTCATCTCTATAAAGCCCAGGTGTATCAACTTTCAGAATACCTTGGAGTAATTCGTGAAATCATAGAAAGAGCTCCGAGTCCCGATACGTGGAGTTTTCAGGTAAGCGATGAGGAATTCTATTTTCGTATCCCCTACGACAAACTCGATCTTCTGCTTTATGCGTGGCAAAATAAAATTCCTACCGAACAAGTCTGTGAGAGTATGAATCTGTCCGAGGAACAAGTTGATAGAGCTATCAGAGATTTCAATTCCAAATACAATGCGACCAAACATCTCAGACAGTTACCACCGACACTTGAATAGGAGAATTAGATTAAATGTTTGTCCTTAAATTTAATTATTCATTAGTTATGAAACATGTGTTTGTGACATTTTTTATCTTAAGTGCGGTTGCAAGCATCTGTGTCGCTCGCGAGATTTACGTGGACGTCGGTTCGCAGGCCGATGCGGCGGATGGTTCGAAGGCCCTGCCGTTCAAGACTATCAACGAAGCGTTGAATATTGTCAAAGGTGGGGATACTGTAATCGTTCGAGAAGGGATTTATCGCGAATTGGTCCGAGTACCCGGAGGAGAGCCGGGCAAACCGGTGACGCTCAAGGCGGCCGAGGGAGAGCGTGTCATTCTTTCCGGCGCGGTACCTGTGACTGGATGGAATAAGTACCAGGGCAATATATACGTAACTGTGCTGGACTTCCGGCCGGAACGGCTGCTGGCGGCCTACCGGTCGCAGCCGGTGGCCCGTGAGCCAAACGAAGGTTGGTGGACTGCCGCAGCCGTCGACGATTTAACGATAACCGATGCAAAACACCTTAAGACGCTCAGCAACGAGTTTGTTGGGGGGCAGGCCTACATCTGGACCACTGCCGGCAATGTTTTCTTCACCGTGCCGTTGGCCTCCCTGGATCGCGATAATGGTAGATTTACCGTGGTGCGCGAGAACAAGTGGATGAGGCTTGGAGCGGGGGACAGGTATTACCTGAAGAACCACCCGAGCCTGATTGATTCGCCCGGCGAATGGGCCGTCCAGGAAGAAAGCGGCAAGTTCCGGGTTTACTTCCAGCCGGAAGCGACAGCGGACTTGAACGCCGTCGAGACCCCGCGACAGACGCGATCTATCCTTAGTGTTTACAACACAAAGCACGTCCGCATTTCAGGATTAGAGATTGCTGCGTCCGCCAATAACGGAATCGAAGTCATGCGGTCAGAGGACGTAGTCATTAGCCGTTGTATTTTGCACAACCACGGTTTAATAGGCACCTTACTTCGTGACGTCAACGATGTGACCATCCGGCGCAATATCTTTTTATACAATTCCTTCGGTGTGGGGTTGCACACAGTCTCAAATTCTGTTATTGAGGAAAACGAAATCGCTTACAACACAACGGACGGGCTAATCATCTCGTATAACTCTACCGATATCGATGTCTGCCGTAATTACATCCACCATCATTTGCTGTGGGGTCACCCCGACGGCATCCAGATCTATATCGGCGTGAAGAATATCCGCTTCATTGATAACTTGCTTATCGCCAGCGGACAGTCGTTCATGATGGCAGATACATCCGATGGCCTGTTGAAGGGTAACATGCTTATTGGCTCAGCGGCTTACTCTGTGGTCTTTGGCGCTGATAACTACCGTGTCCACAATAACACAATCGCCTTCAGCGGTTATGGCTGCATGAATCTTCGCGGAAATAATTACGAAGTTCGGGAGAATATTTTCGTGACGGGCGACGAAAGTTGTATATTCCCTGTCCGTGGCGTGAAAGGCTATGTCGGTGATCGCAACTTACTTTATAATGCCCCCCGCCTGGCCAAAAAAACTGTCGTCGTATCCGATAAAGGATGGCACCGCAGTTTCGCGGAATACCGCAGAGCTACAGGCTTCGACCGCAACAGCGTTTACGGTGATCCCAGGTTCCGTAATGCGCCTACTGTTTTCGCGGTGCTCGATTTCCAACGGATCGCCGACTGCTCACGCAGCATGTTTTACCTGGGAAGCGGCTCCGGGCGCTTCAAGGTGGGCGATACCGTAGAGGTGGACTTCGACGGTGTGACTCGGAAGGTCACTGCTCGCAACAAAGCGACAATCACTGTCTCGCCTCCACTAAGAGCAAAGCCGATGACACCCTCCCTGATCTGCAACTGGGGCCGGAGCAGTGATTTGTCATTGGATCTTCGATTAGCTGAGGACAGTCCCGGAGCGAAGCTCGGCGCCTCTGGTGGTCCGGTGGGTTCGATCATTAATATCACCGCCTACCAGCAAGGAGACTTCAACGCTGACGGCAAACGCGACCTGCCACGCATTCCGTCCGGGTTGGAGCCAAAAAACGACAGAGAGCAGGGCGTTGGCACGAATTAGTCAGGAATCAAAACTTGTCGGACCTTTTGCTCTGCAAGGATAATTGAATTAAAAAGGATGTAAACAAATGATTGAATTCGACCCGACGTTGGTGCACGAGTGGTTTGCCCGCTCTGCTCGGCGTTTTCCGGATAAGGTGGCCCTCGTATGCGGCGAGCAGCGATGGACTTACAAGGCTCTTGATCGGCGTGCCGACCATTTGGCTACAGTTTTGCTGGATGCTGGAGTTCGCCGGCAGGATAGAGTTGCCGTGTTCCTGGATAATTGTGCCGAAACCGTAATTTCGTTGTATGGCATTTTGAAAGCCGGCGGTGTCTTTATCATATTAACAGGCTCGCTCAAGGGCGCAAAATTACGCTATATCCTGGAGAACTCCGGCGCCAATATTTTAATTGCCCATACAAGCAAAGCCAGGGTAGTAAGTGATGCGTTGGGCGAAGGGATCGGGGACCGTAAGTTAATATGGGTTGGGCCGACGAAACGAATCCCGGAACAGTTTTCGAAATCTTCGCTGGGCTGGGACGAAATATTTTCAGATTTTGTCGATAAAATCACAGATGACCAAAAGGACTGCCGGTTACCTCGCTGTATCGATGTGGACCTGGCCACTCTTATTTATACATCAGGTTCCACGGGTGAGCCTAAGGGCGTCATGTCAACGCACCACAACATGATCTCGGCGGCACGAAGTATCGTTCAGTATATAGGAAACGTTGAAGATGATATTATACTGGATGTCTTGCCCCTTTCGTTCGACTACGGCCTCTACCAGGTTATCATGGCCTTCATGTTTGGCGGTACAGTGGTTCTGGAGAAGTCCTTCCTCTACCTTCACAGTATTCTGGAGCGGATCGCTCAGGAGAAGGTAACCGGATTTCCCATCGTACCTACGATTGTTGCTATGCTGCTGAAGCTGCAGGATTTGAAAAAATACGATTTCAGCACGCTTCGATACATGACTAACACCGGAGCGGCGCTTCCGGTCGAGCATATTCGCAGGCTCAGGGACATGTTCCCTCATGTGACCATGATTTCCATGTTCGGACTGACCGAGTGCAAGCGGGTCAGTTATCTGCCGCCAGAAGAGTTGGACCGAATACCTTCGTCTGTCGGTAAAGCGATGCCGAACTGCGAGGTCTTTGTCGTCGATGAAAATGGCAGCGAGGTCGCCCCTGGCGAAACAGGAGAGCTGATCGTAAGAGGCTCGAACGTAATGCAGGGCTACTGGGCAGATCCGGAAATGACCGCCGGGACCTACCGAGACGGACAATATCCAAGCGGGAGAATTCTCCATTCCGGCGATTACTTCCGCCAGGATGAGCGGGGCTTTCTTTATTTTCTGGGCAGAAAAGATGACATGATTAAGAGCAAGGGCGAGCGGATAAGCGCGAAGGAAGTGGAGAATAATATTTCCAGTATGGAAGGTGTTGCGGAAGTGGCGGTTATCGGAGTGCCGGACGAGATTTTCGGCCAGGCAATTAAGGCCTATATCGTTCCGGCACCGGGTGTTGAGCTGCCTGAAAAGCAGGTGCTGAAATTCTGTGCTGCAAATATGGAAACCTTCATGGTTCCGAAATACATCGAGTTTATGGACAGTCTGCCCAAAACGCCGAACGGCAAAATCGACAAGAAGCAACTCAAAGCAAAGGCCGAAGCGGACATTTCAGGTTAACGGAAGATACAACTGACAGTCTTATGGCAAGCGGAATGGAATTATCCAAAGATATGAATTTGTTCGAGTCTTACGGACGCCTTATCAATCCGGCATATCCTTCATTCTTGAACAAACTGGGATTGAACAAAGTTGCCGTACAGGCACAGGGGGCTACAATCACCGATTCGGAGGGTAATACTTATATAGATTGTGTCGGAGGGTACGGTTTATTCAACTTAGGGCACAATAATCCAGATATTATCGAATCTCTCACGGATCAATTGAAAGAGCAGCAGTTGTTGACAAAGCCGCTCATTAGTGAAATTCAGGTTAGATTGGCTGAGTGTATCGAGAAAATTACGCCCGGTGAACTTAGCTGCTCCTTTATCCTTAACAGCGGGTCCGAAGCCATAGACTGTGCCATTAAGTTAGTCAGACTTCACAGGGGCGGAAAAACAATCATAACAGCGCAAAAGTCTTTTCACGGCCATACATTTGGTGCGCTTACAGCCTCGGGTATCCCTTCTTTCAAGAGAGCTTTTCAACCGCTCCTGCCTGGCTTTATTAGCGTTCCTTTTGGTGATATCGAAGCCCTGAAGCAGTCAATATCAGCGGATACCGGAGCAGTCTTAATCGAGCCGATTCAACACGAAGCGGGTATACTCTTGCCCCTGAATGGCTATCTTCAAAAGGTGCGGAAACTGTGTGATGAGCACGGCCTCATTCTGATATTGGATGAGATAAAAACCGGGTTTGGCAAAACGGGCCGGATGTTCGCGTGTGAACATTATAATGTAGTGCCTGACATACTCGTGTTAGGCAAATCCCTGGGCGGAGGGTTGATTCCAACCGGAGCGGTCATTGCCAAAAGTCATCTTTGGAAGAGATTCGGCCTGAGTTTCCCCATGTCCGCCTCATCTTATGCCGGTAATGTACTTGCCTGCCGGGCAGCTCTTTCAACAATCCGGTATATACAACAGGGTAATCTGCTGGCCGACTGTGCAGAAAAGGGCAAGATGCTCCTGCGTTCGTTAAGAGATTGTGTCGGTGAATACCCGAATATTCTGCGGTCTGCTGAAGGATTGGGTCTTTTGATTGGAATAGAAACGCAAAGTGGCAAGATAGCACTCGAACTGGCAAAAGAAATGATCCGGCAGAGAATTATAATGGTACCGGCTTTCGGCAATTCATCTATCCTGATGGTCGAGCCGCCATTAGTTATATCATTTCAGCAAATTCGAGCGGTTGTAGATTCGTTTGCAGCCGCATGTGTAAATGTGAGCAATAAATAAAAGGAGTAGGTGGTAGCTTTATGCAAACATGTAAAAAATGTGTATTGAACGAACGTTTTATAGGGATTCGGTTTGATGATGATGGTATCTGTAACTTTTGCCGCTCGGCAAAGAGTCCGGACCAACAGCACTCTATCAGGGGTAAATATGAAGCCAGATTTCAGAAACTTATTGAAGAGCACAAAGGCAAGGGCAGCTACGATGCTCTGGTGGCCTACAGCGGGGGCAAGGACAGCACGTATACCCTCCACCTGTTACAGGAGCGTTACGATCTGAGACTATTGGCGTACTCCTTCGACAACTGGTTTCAGTCGGACAGGGCTAAGCTAAATATCCGTGCTGTACTGAGCAATATTAACGTGGATCATTTGACGGTAACGCCGAGCTTCGAGAGTATAAAAAAGATTGTTCTGGCTTCCATGTCCAAAGATATGTACTCGACCAAGGCGATGACAAGGGCGTCCAGTATATGCACGAGCTGTATTTCTCTGATACGATTTATCGGTTTCAGGCTTACTATCGAGCAGGAGATTCCCTTTCTGATATTCGGGATGTCACCAGGTCAGGCCCCGATGGCTACGGCGGTAGTTAAAACAAATCCCCAGATGATAAGAACTATGCAGGAAACACTGCTGCGTCCTCTGTTCGATCGGTTGGGTGATATTATCAAACCCTTCTTCCTGGAGCAAAGGCACTTTGACAAGGTAGAAGATTTTCCGTACAGCATCAATCCGCTGGCGTTTGTAGACTACGATGAGGATGTGATTTATGAGACTGCGGACAAATACGGATGGAAAAAGCCCGATGACACAGACGCCAACTCCACCAACTGCCTGTTGAATGCTCTGGCTAACCAGGTCCACCTGGATCAGTTAGGCGTCAATCCTTATGCTTATGAGATAGCTGAATTGGTTCGCATCGGGTGCATGACAAGAGAGCAGGGATTAGCCAGGCTGGCGGAACCTTTCCCGGCCGAGCAAATTGCGGCGGTGAAGAAACAGCTCGGAATCGGTTGATTCATTACATGAAGGTCAGGTCACTTCAGATATTTATAGCTGTAGCAGCTTTCTCGGCTGTTGGGACTCTGACAATGGTTATAACAAGAATGAAAACGAGGACAGACGCTAATAAAATAACACTGCCGTCGATTGATGATGTACCCAAAGAATATTGGGCGAAACTTGCTGAGAAGAAGATTTTCTTCGGGCATCAATCAGTCGGGTACAACATTATTGGTGGAATCACGGATATCATAAACGAGCGAGATTATATAAAACTTAACGTCATTGAGGCACGCGAACCTGCGGCTTTTGACCAACCTGTTTTTGCTCATTCCCAGGTAGGTATGAACACGGACCCTTTCTCGAAGATCAAACGCTTTGGGGAAATAATGGATGCCGGCGTCGGGAGCAAAGCCGATATAGCGTTTTTCAAGTTCTGCTATGTTGATATTATGCGGGATTCGGATCCGCAGGAAATCTTCGATGGTTATAGTGCCGTAATGGAAGAATTGAAGGACCGATATCCCAATGTAAAGTTCCTGCACGTAACTGTTCCGATACGTTCGGCGCCAAAGGGAGCCAAGAAAAATCTGAAACAGACAGTTAAGCTGTTAATTGGCAGGCCGGGTTTTTGGGAAGATAACATGATGCGCCGGCGTTATAACGATTTGCTGAATGATGCTTATTCGAAAACAGGGCCTTTTTTCGACCTTGCCCTCATAGAATCTGTCAATGCGGGCGGTTTTAGGTGTCACGCTGTAAAAGGAGCGGAGAAAGTTTATGTCATGGCGCCTGAATACACCGAAGATGGTGGACACCTTAATAGCGAGGGCAGGAAAAAGGTAGCTGAGCAGTTGCTGATAATCCTCGCAGAAATGGCGAGCCGCTCTTAGATGTATATTACATATGTATTTATTGTTGGATTTTTGGAAGCAAAGAATTGAACTCATTTGTTGAAAACCAAACTGTTAAAACACTGTTTCAATCGATAGCCGGAGTCAAGCCGGCGGTAGTTTCCCGACAGCCCCGGATAGCCAATATAGAACGGTTGCGTATTGTCTCTGCGTTCGGCATTGCCTCCTTTCATACCCATGATTGGTTTCCGCGGAGCATTGGTGTGGTTGGTTTTATTATTCTGTTGCTGAGTTATTGTGCCTTTGTTGTAAACAAGCCTGAACCATACGGCATCGCCGAGGTGGCAAGACGAAAGGCGCGACGTCTTCTTAAACCATGGTTGTTTTGGTCGATCATATATGGTGGCCTCGGATTAGCAAAGATGGTTTATGAGAACGTATCGTTTTCAGATGTTTTTTCTCCGACGATGCTTTTGACCGGAACTCGAATACATCTATGGTTTCTGCCTTTTGCTTTCGTTGCCGCTTTATTTCTCACTTTGATACATCGAAGAATAGTAGGTATTGCTGACTCATTTACGATTACAACTGCAATTTCAATCGGGGCTTTATGTATATTTGGCTGTTCAGTTATCCAGTCCCAGCTTCATCCTCCAACGCCGCTGGCTCAATGGACTTTGGGATTGCCGGTAATACCTCTTGGTTTTGCTATTGGCCGGATCAAGATTTTACCGAGAACCGAAGACAGAAAAAAGTATTTCGTATTCGTAATTCTTTCGACTTTGACAGCATGTGTGGGATGTGTGGTGTTTGACAGGTTAAGCCATGGGATATGGTTGAATTACGGCAGCAAATTTGCGATTCGATACTTTGTTTCTTTAATAATATTCTGTTCTGCATTGCATTGGCGAGGCAAGTTGGATCTGGTTTCAGCGAATTTGGCATCGTTATCATACGGCATTTATCTTGTTCATCCCTTGGTATTGGTTTTTTTATATCGAATTGGTATAGCTATGCAACATCCATTTTTGTTGCTGTTTATAGTATTGTCTATTTCGTTACTGATAACATTTGTTCTTAAGAAAACGCCGTTGAAACAGTTTGTTTGATATCGACAGGGCCGAAAGTATCTACATGCAGATTGCCAAAGCTATTATACTTGTCGGAAGTCTTGACTTCGGGCGGTGTCCGCTTGCATCACGTTTGCCTACGGCTTTGTGGCCGGTAGCGGGGATATCTGTATTGGAACGCCTGCTGAGCCATTTAGTCGATCAGGGTATAAAAGAGGCAGTTATATGCGGCAGTGGTGCAAGTTCGTTAGTGGACAAAATGAATATTACCGATAATCGTTTGGCGTTGAGTATTTTTGATGAAACATTGCCGATGGGTACCGCAGGATGTATTCGTGAAGCTGCCGGCGATGAAACAGAAGAATTACTTCTGGTGTTTCCCGCCGGCATAGTGTGTCCCCCGAAAATCGATATGCTGATAAAAGCACACCGTGACGGTCAGTCTGATTTAACTGTAATGTTGAATCCATGTTGTCGAAGCAAGACAGATATGGGCGAGGCATCTGGAATTTATGTTTGTAATCCGGGTATCTTGAAACATATTCCAAAGGCAGGTTATTTTGATATTAAAGAAGGCTTGATTCCTAAGATGCTTCATGCCGGAAGAACAGTTCATGCCGCAAAGTTGCCATTTCATGCCGGGAATTTTCGGAATCGGCAGGAATACTTATGTGCCGTTTCCAGTTGCCTTGAAAATGTTCCAAAAATGAACGTGGATTTGAAGCCCCTTAATGGTACCGATTCCGAAAATGTGTGGTTGGCGGTACATGCAAAGGTTGATCCTAAAGCAAGAATTGATGGGCCGGTTGTTATCCTGGACGGTGCAACAGTATCAAGCGGGGCGGTTGTTCTCGGACCGGCCATCCTTGGGAAAAATGCTGCTATTAATAATGATAGCGTTGTAATAAATAGTGTGCTGTGGGATGACGCAAAAGTAGGCTCAAATTGTAAAATCCGGAGATGTGTGGTCGATTATCATGGGGTAGTTCGAGATAATGCCGTTGTGGAAGATAAATCTATATCATTCGAACCCGAGGGAGTGTTGGGACGTGTGGTCGATCTCGCCTTAACGGTTGTGGAAAATAATACGAATAGATTGCGGCTCGTAGTGCAACCGCTTGACAAAATTTCCGAAAATTTTCCGAACTGGATATGGTTGAGCAGAAAGAACGTTCTGACATTTCTGGCATTAGGTCTTGTCTGTATCGCGTTTCTTTGGTCTTACTGGCCCGGCCTTGTTGAGCTTTGGGAATTGTGGCAACAAAGCGATGAATATTCCTCCGGTCTTTTGGTTCCTTTTCTGGCTGCTTATATCCTTTGGTCAAGGCGTCGTGATATAGCCCGTTGTCCTGTCAAGCCATCTATCTGGGGTTTGTTTGCTTTCGCGGGGGCCCAGGCAGTCAGACTTTTCGGGCTTTTCTTAATGTACAGTTCTGCAGAAAGGCTATCCGTAGTCCTGAGTATTGCTGCTTTGATATTACTGTTATTTGGCTGGAAGTTTTTCCGAAAGATATCTCCAATATTATTGTTTCTGTGTTTGATGCTGCCCCTGCCGAACATCATCCAGTACTATGTCGGCTTGAATCTGCAGCGTTGGGCTACTTCATCGGCGGTCTTCTGCCTTGAGGTGATAGGATATGCAGTCACACAGGACGGTCATACCATTGATATGGGTAACGTTAGTGTTGCGGTGCTTGAAGCTTGCAACGGCTTGAGAATGATCACCGCCTTTTTTGTCATCAGCGGACTGGTTGTTCTACTGGTACAACGAACCTGGTGGGAAAAACTGGTCATTCTGGTTTCAAGCCTGCCTATTGCCTTATTGTGTAACACTGTTCGATTGGCAATTACAGCGGTGTTTTTCACTATTCTTGAAGGTGAGTATTGGGAACAAATATTCCATGACTTCGGTGGGTATGCGATGATGCCATTGGCTCTTGCGGCGGTAGTTGGCGAGCTTTGGCTTTTGGCAAAACTCACGGTGCTTCCAACCGAAGAAAAAGCAATAATAATTACACGACAGGGGGGGTGAAGAACTGTTTTTGGCGGGCCTTTTTGTGAAAGATTGCAAAATGAAGCTCTGGATCTGATTAGAATCACAAATCAATATTGTTAGGGAGTAATAGAAATGAACGAATTAGATAAAATTCAAGATCCGGTGGTCGGGCAAGAAATTGTTAATATGCAAATTCCACCTGAACAAAGTGAAGATGCTACGTCGGATATGGTGGCCGGCATTCTTCGCCGCTGGTACATTGTATTACTGATATTCTTAATAGTGTGCGGAATAGGGTTGCCTGCGATATGGCTTACTGTTAAGCCTGTGTACAATGTAACCGGCGCGATAAGAGTTGCCCCTATTTTAGCGGACATCCTGAGCGGTGAACAGGACAGAGGGGAAATATCGAATTATGAAAGCTTTATGAATACTCAGGCAGAAAAGATCACCAGCAATGCGGTAGTGCAGAGAGTTGCAGACAATTTGGTCGATAAGAATCTGTCCTTCTTTGAAGATGAACCAACCGATCTGGTCTTAAAGTGGAAGCAGAAATTATTGGGCACAAAAACTAAAACAGAGCCGGCAATGAAATTGAAGCAGGCTATTGTTGATGATGGGATTATTATTGTTGCTGCAAACCGTCGTAATGAACTGATAAAAATCAATATGGAGAGCACGAATATTGAGGAAGCAAAGCAGATTGTGGATTCCTTTATTCGGGCATATATGGATATCGAAGTTGTTAGTTCGGATGAGGGCGAGAACCGAAAGATTGCTATCCTGGAAAACAGGCGTGACTTTCTTTACGAAAGGATCGAAAACGACCGCCAGACGATCTACCAGTTGGGGCAGGAATATGGGACTGTTGCATTGGAAGGGCGACAGGACATGATGCTGCAGCGTGTTGCGAGTCTGCTGGAGACACTTACAGGTGTCGAGGCTGAAAGAATTAGACTCGAAGCTCGAGTCCAATTACTTGAACGCACTAGAGAGCAGGCTATCCCGGCTGAGGAGTTGCTGAAGATGAGGCGAGATTATATAAATGAAGATCCTGCAGTCGTGGCGTTCACGCAAAATATTACGCAATTAGAGCAAGAACTTATTGTTGCCAGGCAGACGTTGTCCCCTACGAATCCGGAACTTTTACGGAAAGTTGAACTATCGAGAATATTAAAGGAACATCTGGAGAATCGAAAACAAGAGGCCAGCAATGCTTTTGATAATTTGGTGGCTAAGGAAACTGCAGAGGCCGGCAACAAACAGCTTGTAACAGTACGTAGTGAATTGGAACAAACGCGAGAGTATGAAAAACGTCTCCAGGAGATACTATCTCAACAAGACACTCAAACCATTGGAGTCGGCCGTAAGCAACTGACAATTCAGGAATTGCAGGATAGATTGAACTCGACGAAAGAAGCGTATGATGTCGTACTCAAGCGTATCCAGGATTTGGAATTGCAGCGAAAACGTCCGACAAGGATTTCCGTGCATTATAATGCCGACATTTCCTCTATTAACGATAAGCGGATAAAATATTCGATAGGCCTGGTATTTGTCTCGCTTGTTTGTGGTATGGGATTGGCATATCTTCGAGATAAGGCTGATCAGAGTTTACGGACACCTGATGACGTAGCGAAGCGTATCGGTATTCGAATAATCGGGACTACTACAAGCTTGGACACTGTCAAGCCGGCCCTTCTTCCGGAACAGATAGTCGGAGATTACCAGACTATTCGTGCCAACTTGGGGCTTCTTGGCGACAAAGGAATACCTAAGAAACTGGTTGTTACCAGTCCGGGTATGAAAGAGGGCAAAACTACATTTGCCGTTAATCTGGCAACAAGTCTGTCCGAGTCGGGGAAAAAGGTTTTGCTCATAGATGGCGACTTGAGAAAACCTGATGTTGCTCGCCTGTTGAATCTTCCCAAGGGTTCAAGGGGACTTCATGACGTTCTCTGCGGAGTAAAATTTGACCAGGCTGTTTTCTCTGTAATTTCAACGGGCCTGGATGTGCTTGCGGCTGATTTTCATGATGCAGCGGATGCTTACGAGCTGTTAGCCTTGTCATCGACAGCTAAACGCATAAATATAATCAGCAAAAAGTACGATCATGTGATTATTGATACTCCTCCCGCACTGGTTTTCCCTGATGCTCTTATGTGGGCTAAGATCGGAAATGCTGTTATTTTGGTCAGCTTTGCCGGCCATACGACTTTGCCTGATCTCAAAGAAGCGAAGGAACGACTGGCGCAGACTAATGTCAAGGTGCTGGGTACCGTACTGAGCAGCGTTCAGGCTGAGCATAGTTATTACCGCCACGGTCATAGTTATTATGCGCAAAGTGCGGAATCAAGGGATAGCGCCAGAGTCTCCAGGAGAAAACTGATGTTCTCAATGGAAGAGAGTCCGGATTATATAGACGACTCAGAGGCTACTGAATCTGAAGAGCCAACTGAGGCTTAATTCAGATGAGAATCACGTCGAATTAGTACATGCTCATAAATGTTGTTCCTTAACCTATCCATGAACATGATTCTTATACACAGGAATTCTGCAGACAGCAGCGGCGAGAGTTTGCTTCGTTTTGCTCTGACCAGCGAGCCTGTTGCCGGTGTTGTTTTCGATGGATTGTGTAGGTTCGGAGACATAAGGAGGGATTCTGTATTACGGTTATCTGCAAAATGGAATTTCGATAAGACTTTTTATGCCATCCCGGAGGAATGGGAAATTGAACCTTTCGGATCCCGGCATCAAAATCAGATGCCGCAACAGTCTCTGTTCGATGCAAAGCCGAATGTAATACGTTACAAAGATAATATACCTGTTCCCTTAGAGCTTGTGGCTGGTGCTAAACGAGAGGGTAGCTTAAACTCGTGGTTCGTTGTGTCCAATGGGCGATTTGCCACGAACATCAACGCCGATTTCCTCGAAAGGGTGCTTGCCGGCGTCCAGGCAGACGTGGTGGCGGTCAATGCAGAACCCGGGCTGTTGGGACAACGCGAAAAAGTGCGATTGACAGCCGAAGGCAAGGTGGCGGGTTTCTGCCGGGCCTATTCGGATTCAGCCGAATTTACATTTGTTTCTACTGAGTGGCCTCATCATCTTTTTATTAAAACCGACGTTCTCGATCGTGTATTGGTGGATGAAGCTTTGCCTTTATCTTTTTCCGCTCTTTCAGAAATATGCCGATCAAAAGAAATAATGTTGCGGGCGATTAACGTAGGTGGAAATGTGCTGGATTTGGAAACTGAAGATGGATTGCTGGGCTTATGTGAAACGAGGCTTTCGAATATCCAGAAATCTAAGTTTGAACTTCAAGATTCGAATACAATATCCGATGATGCAAGATTAACAGGGAAGGTGCTGTTAGGAAAGAATATTCACATCGGTCCGAAGGCCGTTGTTATTGGTCCGACCATTATCTGCAATGAAGCCAGGATTGAGCGGGGGGCTGTTATAAATTCATCAATAGTTGGCCCGAAAGTATGTGTGCCCAAGAATCAATTTGTGAAGAGCCGTACTATCAAAGGGCCACAAATCAATTGGAATCGCCCGGTTCGACACAAAAGCAGGAGAAGCTTGTTGCAGGATTCTCATGGGCCGTTTCGCGCCTGGCCGGGAATTTCCTATGCGAGATGCTTCAAACGAATTGCCGATTGTTTTGCCGCGGCAATAGTACTGATTCTGTTTGCTCCCGTGTTAATATTTGTTGCTCTGGCAATAAAATTAACTTCGCCGGGCCCGGTGTTTTATAAGGATCGACGTCAGGGGCTGCACGGCAAGCAGTTCAACTGTCTGAAATTCAGGACGATGATTCTTGGGGCCGATAAGATACAGGAGATATTGCGAATCGTCAGCCAGGTGGATGGCCCGCAATTCAAGATAGCTGATGACCCGCGAATTAATACCGTCGGCTGGTTTCTGCGGGAAACATATATCGATGAGATACCCCAGTTCTTTAATGTTCTGTTTGGCCAGATGAGTATTGTCGGTCCGAGGCCCTCCCCTGAATCGGAGAATACGTTGTGTCCGTTATGGCGTGACGCCCGACTATCGGTTCGGCCGGGAATTACGGGGCTATGGCAGGTTTACAGGACACGCCAGCCAATGAAAGACTTTCAGGAATGGATACATTATGACGTCGAATATGTCAGGAATCTATCGCTGTGGATGGATTTAAGTATATGTTGGAAAACAGCAATGAAACTTTTAGGAAATTTCATTAACCAATTCTAACTTTTCGAAAGGGCGAGTAAATGCCGGGAAGATACTTTAACTGGAAATTGGCAATTGTTTTGGTTATCAGCCTTATTGTTTTAGGCATAAGCGCTTTTGGACTTCGCCAATGGCGCAGGACCAATAGAGCCGATCAGGGTCTTATCCTTGGCAATAAGGCATATAACGAGCATAGGTGGGAAGATGCGGCGGAACATCTGGGAAGTTATATTACTTTGGAACGAAATAACGTGTCTATATTGCTTAAATATGCTGACGCTCAGCTTAAAATCAGGCCTGCCAAACGTAACAGAATTCAACAAGCCATCGGAGCATATCGAACTATATTAAGAGCAGATAGAAATAATTCCGAAGCTGCTATGCAGCTTACTGAAATCTACATAGGTATCGGCAGTCCCGGCGAAGCGGAGCTAATTGCCAGAAGACAGCTTGAAACCAATCCGGATCCCGGTCTTCGGAGGATGTTGGCCCTTGCGATGGCTGGACAAAGAAAGTTCAAAGAAGCAGCAGCGGAATTAAAGAGCATTTTACAGGGACATCCTGAGCAGGTATTAGCTTACGAAACATTAGGCCGACTTATAGAGCAGCGTCCGGAAGATTTTAAGGATATGCCGTCCCATTGGTTCAATCAGGCCGTGGAGAAAAATCCGTCTTCTGCTTTGGCATATATAATACGAGCGGGTTTTTATCGAAGAAGTGAAGACTTATCGAGTGCTTCATCTGACTTGGAACGAGCCGAAAAACAGGATTTGTCTGATTCATCTGTCCGTTTGCGTCTTGCACAAGAACTTATCAATTCAAATGCTCTCGACAAGGCAGAGATGCATCTTGTTGCAGTGCAAGAAGCCTCGCCAACTGACAAGGATCTTTGGACAATATGGGCCAGGCTGGCATTGAAATCACGATCGAAAGAAAAAATGTTAAAAATAGCCGAAACAGGATTAAAAGAGCTTTCTTCTCAGCCATGGGATTTTATGCCCCTGGCCACTGAGTTATTTATCCGTTCCGGTAAGCTCGAAGATGCTAATGACTGTATCTCTAAAATGTATGAAAAGAATATTTCTTCGGCGTCAATTACATTCTTGCGAGGTCTTGTAGCTTCCGGGCAAGGAAATCTGCCTGATGCGGTCAAATATTGGCGGCAGTCAATGGAATCAGGTAACAAATCTATACATGTCCGCCTGGCATTGGCATCGGGGCTGTCTCGCTTAGGTAATACGCAATCGGCCGTACACCAACTGCGCACGCTAATTTCTGAAAGCCCCGGTTCTTTTGAGGGTTATCTGGCCTTAGCCAAACTCTTAGCGCAGACCGGAAACTGGGCGGATACTGCAGATCATGCTGCAAGAGCGATATCGCTTTCGCCGGGAAATCAGGAACCGGTTTTGCTGTATCTACAAGCTCGGATGCAACTGTTATTTACACGCCGGGGCGATCAAGGGACAGTGGACACACGGATGTTGAATGACTTGCAACAGCAATTGTCCGATTTAGAGAAAAATACCGAAGCCGTTGGGGAAGTTAAGTTATTGCAGTTCCAGCTCGCATTGCAACAAGGCAAATTAACCGAAGCTGCGGCACTGGTAGCTCAACTTAAGGATACTCATCTGCCAAAAGAAAGGATTGCTACGGCTGAAGCCGAGATGTTTACTGCTCAAGAGAAGATAGATGAGGCAATACTGAGATTAAATGAGGCAGTGGATGAATTCCCCGAGTCCGTTGATTTGGTAAGATACCTTGCGATTTTGTTAGACCGTAAAGGCAATCAAAAAGAATGTGAGGCAAGCATTAAAGAAGCATTAGAGCGTATTGGGGCGCCTGTGGCCCAGCGTGAATTAAGTTTGCTGCTTGTCCAATTCTATACTCGATGGGAACAAAAAGACAATGTCTATATATTACTTAATACCCTTTCTAAAAAACTGCCCGATGATATTCCTATAAAACGACGACTTCTATTGTGCGAACAAGTTGTCACTGATTCGGAACAAGCCCAGCAAATCGTTGATGACATCAAATCCATCGAAGGTCAGGACGGTTGGCAATGGCGATATGAGCAGGCAAAAGTCTGGTTTGCCATGGATGATTTCAAAAATCGTTATCCCCAAATCTTGTCGCTTCTGCGGGAAAATATGCAGATAAATCCCAATGACCAGATAAGCCATGTCCTCCTGGCGAGATCCTATGAACGAGTTGGTGAGATGCAATTAGCGATTTCGACGTATCGTGAGGTCTTAAGTCGGTCGCCCGATGATCTCCGCGTGGTAATTCCCGCTGTTGCCGCTCTATATAATGCGAGGCAATATGACGAAGCCGAGCAGGTTCTGAATCGTGTTTCCAGGCGAAAGCTGTATCATCCGGAACTCCGGAGATTGCAACTACAAAGCTATCTGAGGCGCGGCCGGTTGGATTCGGCATCAGGAATTCTACAGGATCTTATCGATAATGATCCCAACAACCAGACTGCCTGTTTATCTCTTGCACTGCTCAAGATACAGCAAGGTGAGTATGACCAGGCTTTGAAGCTGCTGGACAAGCTGAAAATTCTGAATCCTAACTCGCTGCCGGTAACCGCAGCGCAAATTCAGCTTAATATCCGTCAGGACAAGACAGCGGAGGCATTGAGAGTTTCTGATGAAATAGTAAAGAGCTTTAACAATGCGTCCGCTTATATTCTTCGTGCTCGAACATACGCTACGCTGGGCCGGCCAGGCGAGGCCGTTAAAGACCTCGATCATGCTGTTTCAATTGAACCTGACGATATTGAAGTATGGATAGCAAGAAGTGACTTCTATCGTTCCATAGGCCAACTCAAAAACGCATCTGTTGACATTAAACAGGCGCTATCTCTGGACTCTGATAACGTCCAATTGCAAAAACGTGCCGTTCCGCTATTTATAGCATCCGGAGACCGCGATATGGTTCAAGAGGGAAAGGCCCTTCTTGAAAAGTCTCTTGAATCAAATCCGGAAGATATTCAATTTCGGCTGCTTAAAGCGCGTTTGGTCCTTACCGAAGGGACAGCTCCGGCAATTGAAAATGCTAAGCAGATTCTTCATAAAATAACGGAAGACCAACCTGAAATTAGTGAGACATGGGTGTTGTTGGGTGAGATTGCGATCAAGCAGGGCCAGCCTGGAAAGGCTATGGAAGCTGCTTTAGGGGGTCTTGTTTATGGATCCAATAATAAATCGTTGTTACTTTTGAAAGCGCGAGCGGAGGCGGCGCGGTCACCGGTTCTGGCAATTCCAACTCTTAGGCTGCTGCATGAGCTGGATCCAGGTGATCTTAATGTCACAGTATTGATGGCCAACACGTATATTATGGCAGACGAACCGGGCAAGGCCGTAAATCTGTTGAGAGAGCAGTTGGCTGTTTGTGATGTTTCTGCACGAAGAAAATGCAAAACCGCTTTGGCCGTTGCTTTATACAAAAGTGGTAACAAAGCAGAGGCGCAAAAGGAATTTGATTCCCAGCTTGAGTCTGAGCCGAATGATCCGGATCCTTTATTAGCACAAGTGCAATTACTCAAAGACGACAAAGACTGGAGCAAGCTGAACGAGAAGGTCATTAACTGGTACGGAAAGCACCCGGAAGATAGTAGCACGCCTACAGGCATTGCCAGGAATTTGATGCTGCTTGAGGATAGCCAAGCCAGAAAAACGGCAGAGGAAATACTTCGGATGATTCTGAAAGATGATTCTGATTGTGCCGAAGCTATGAGTGTTCTTGCTATCCTGTTACAAATTAGCGGTCATCCTGCAGAATCGGCCACACTCTACCAGCGACTTCTTAAGCTTGAACCTGAAAATATAATCGCCATGAATAATCTTGCTTGGATAATTTGTGAAGTGCAAGGTAAACATCAACAAGCACTCGACCTTGCCCAGAGAGGGCTGAAAATCGCACCAAACTATTATGATCTAATTGACACTCGTGGAGTTATCTATTACAGACTTGGCGAATTCGATAAAGCCATCCGTGATTTTAATGAGTGTATCAAGCTTTATCCCGGTATTACGTCATCAAGTATTGGTACACGATTTTATTTAGCAAGAGCTTTGGCCGAACTTGGACAAAAGGACAAAGCAATTCAATATTTGAAAGAGGCTTTAGAATTAAATAGCCCAAACAGCGGTTTATCAACGGCGGACCTGGCCGAAGCACAGCGTCTGCTCAACCAGTTGAAGGAGGGTAGTTAGCCATGCTACAATTGCCAAATTCACAGACCGAGAATATAGGAAGTGGTGATTTCGGCTACAAACAGCCGGATGTCATTCTGCTTAACCAAAGGCAGTGGTCTTATGTGCAAAACCGGTACAATTTAACGCCTCGTGAACGCCAGGTGGCAGAATTGGTTTGTAAGGGTCTAAGGAACGGAAATATAGCCAAGCATCTGCAAATAAAACCTGGTACGGTCAAGACTCACACAAGGAATATTTATCGAAAAGTCCACGTCAAAAGTAAAATTGCGATGCTTTTGAGATTCGTGACTGATGCAAGAGACCTTTCAGCTCCGTATGTATGAGCAAAATGTATTCTGCTCTGTTTGTAGAGAAAAAACCGCTGAGATAATTCCTACCATATAATTCCCACCTATAACCTCCGTTGCACTTTAGAAGCAGGCACAGCAAGAAGTAGAATAACTTTGTACCTGCCTCATTTCCAGGCAATCTAAAAATCAAACTCACCTTTGCAGCACGCATTAACCGTTGTTCCTGCTATAGCTGAACATCTTGTGATATCTGTATGCAGGAATTCGACCGGCTTAAAATGTTCGAGTGGTAATTCTGTTATCAACCGATGGGTGCGGCTCGCCAGTTTCCAATGCCGTCCCACCAGAAGCTGATATAGTCAACAATAGCTCTGTTTTGGTGCTTCTGTTTGCATAAGGCTATTGCCATATCGCGAAGCTCCCGCATGCAGCTTAGTCCCCCGGTCTGCCATGCACTAACGCCTATACCGATCGCTTCGCGTTCTACCTGCTTTATATCCGTTGTATCTGCTGTTAATAGTCCGGCAAGCTTTTCAGCCTGTGGTCTCAGCGTTTCCTGCCAGTGAAGCTGATCCGATTCCTCCTTAGCGATAATCCCTTCCAGTAAATTTACCCTGTCTCCTTGTTTCTTTTTTCTTTCGGATTTAGCCTGAATCAGTCTTTGTGCTCGGTTTTTCCGGCTTGCAGGCAATATCATTTCTATCAGACCAATCATCGGATCGACAATCACCCAAACCAGAAATGTTGTCCCAAGAGTTCCCATCGCGATTCCCAGCAGGAATTGGCTGGTTATATTTGTGCCTATCATTCCCAGGAAACCTGCAAGAAAGCCTATGAAGGGAGCTGAAACGTAGAAAACCGCGTAATATATCGTGCTGGTAAGGGGATGTTCCACCTGCACTTTTTGGCTGCTGCTGATTCCTCTGAAAATCGCAACCAGATATAGACTAACCAGCACCAGAATGATTAATACGCCATGGCCTGACAAGGAGAATACGACCCACCAGTGAATGCCGGCCTGACGCAAGGCTAACACTAACATATAGCCGACGCAGAGAATGAACCAGACCGTGCTGGCAATATGGGCAATTCTCAATTCATCTCGCCGCCTCATCAGTATTACTACTCTCCTGTTCTAAATTCGTCGTACGCTGGCTAAAACATGGTTAGCTGCAAAGCTGTCAATAGCCGACACCACGGACGCGCATAGCATCAGCAGCCTCTCCGCCTCCCATCATATAGTAACCGGAGAACGCTCTGGCAATGGGCCGTATGAACTCTTCTATCTTCATTGCTGCCGCAGCTAAAATGGTCGGTGGCACATATATAATATCACCTTCCCGAAGTAGAACATCCTTAGAGGCATCGCCATGAGCAGCCGCACGGTCAAAGTTGAATTCGAAGATTTTGGGCTTAACGTTCTTATTGCTCGATGGTCTTATTACCTGAATACGATCTACCCACGCCAACACTGTGGGGCTTCCTGCGAGTGCTAATGCGCCCAAAACCGTATCGCGCCCGGAATATATCTGAGCACCCGGACTGCCCACCTGGCCCAAAACGTAGATTCTTTTACTTCGGAATGCAACGACTCGAACATCGATCGGATGATCACCTTCAATCTGGTAAAGCTCCAGAATCTTTCCCCTCAGTTCGTTTGCCACTTGTGCAGGTGTCTTGCCCGCTGCATATATCTCGCCAACAGCTTCGAAGCTTACCTTGCCGTCCGGACGAATTTGCTGGCTTTGCATGTCGATTTCCGGCACCGCCGCGCAATGTATCTCAATATCGTCCGGCGGGTGTAAAATATAATTTCTTGCTGAGACATCGACCTTATCCGGCATGAGAAATGCCTTTATGTCTTTCGGGCTGGATGAAAAACAACCTGTTAAGCTAACTGTAAGTAGCGATAATACCGTCCAAATTACTGTATGGGAACACTTCATCATGGCTTTCCTTAATTATCTATACTTCCTATACTGTCAGGCAACTTGCTTGCATGTTGCACTATTTTGATTTATTTATGCTATTATCGACATATATTCGCACCTAATCAACTCCATACTCGCATAAAAACGAAAAAAACTAACGTTTTATCCATCTGGAAAAAGCGTTTTTTTCTTGCCGGTGCACGATTAGCAAAAAACCACCAAAAAATATCATTAAGAGCACCTGAGCTAATTCTCAAGATTCATAGAAAATAAAATAGCCCAATAATGTCATTGCGAAGGAGCGCAGCGACTGCGGCAATCTCAATCCTTAAGCAGCAAAAACCGTCTATTTCTTTAGGAGGCCCGAAGGGCCGTGGCAATCTCTCCTCTAACAGGCTTAGTAAGCCGCATATCTGTTTTAAATTGGCTTTGTTTGGCTTTGTTTTTTTGTGCCCCACAAGCCGGATTATTGTCATAAACACCTTTCACATAAGACATTGCGCTATTTTGTGCCTGCACAAATTGGCTTTGTTTTTTCAAATGTACTCTTTCAACTCGTTTCGGATTTCGGAATTCGAACTTCGGATTTCCGGCCAAAGGCCGGTGTTTGGTTTTGAATTGGCTTTGTTTTTTCGCCGTCCAAAATCGCCTAAATCTCCATAAACCATTATTAATACTGACTTAACGTCATTTTGCACCTTTAAATATTGGCTTTGTTTTTTCAAATTCCCTTTCGCAATACGCATCACGCGGTACTCAATACGAAATAAATTGGCTTTGTTTTTTCAAACGTACCCTTCTCAACTCGTTTCGGATTTCGGAATTCGAGTTTCGTATTTCCGGCCAAAGGCCGGCTCTTGGTTTTGTTTTTTCAAATCGCATTCTGTTAGACACGGATTTACACCGATTAACACTGTTGTTTGGGCCGCAAAGGAAAAGAGGCCACAGAGAAATAATCAATAGTAAATAATCAATAATAAATATCAAAGTCTCCTGTTATCCTGTCTTCTGTATTCTGAGTTCTATTCGTTAACTATTATACGAATATTAACACAAAAGGTCGAGAAAAATCTAAATAAATCTCCGTGAGACGGCGT
>CBDVBU010000008.1:0-24630 GCA_965372295.1 uncultured Phycisphaerae bacterium | reverse complement strand
GACTGGGGGTCAAGAGGTCGCTGGTTCAAGTCCAGTCGCCCCGATTTGCTCGCGATTGCAGATATCAGCAACATATACACTGGATAACGTGTAGTTTTTTAAGGATTGGAGGAGTCGCAAACGTTTACTCAACATCGTTTCTAAAGGAGGCAAAATGTTGCCCTTAATTAAAAAAATTATTTCATCAGTTCGTTCAAAAACGGATAAGTTTTCTAGCCGTGAGAACAAAGGTCGCTGGTTAATCTGGCTTTTTCCATTCACCGGATTTGTCGCGCTTATATGGTTCCTTGTGCGCGTTTTACCGAAGCCTTCGCGGGCAACGTATCCCTGTCAGCGGGTGGCCTTTCCTCTGGCTTCGGGTTTTATAATCTGGATTTTGGGGCTGGCCGGTTCGGTGAGCGCTTTGCGTAAAGCTAAACGCTATCGGGAGCAAGCACGTTATGTGCTGTATGCAGTATTCATTGCCGCCGGCGTCGGATCTGTGTGGCTGGCTTTGAGCACGACCGAAGAAAAGTTGACTCTGGCTGCCGAACAAACGCCTAACGATCCTATTGGGATTGCTCAGGGAGTTCATCCGGGGAGGGTTGTGTGGATACATGATCCGAACGCCACGGATTGGGATGGCTATTCTTCGCCCGAACACTGGTACGACGACAACCATACGGACCAGGCGGTGGTGGACAGGATGGTTTCGCGAGCAATTCGCGGGCTTGCCAGCGAGGATTCGGATGCGGCGGCGTGGGATGCGATTTTCCGGAATTTCAACCTCCGCCGGGGCAAAGGTGACGTTGGGTACACCGCCGGCGAAAAGATTGCCATCAAGATAAACAATACGATGTGCTACAATGCGAACACGAGCACCTTCGAACAGCGAAACAGTAATAAAAACAGAATTGACAACTCCCCGCAGATGACAATTTCGCTGCTGGATCAATTAGTGAATGTGGCCGGAGTGGACGAGATAGATATTACCATTGGTGATCCGGGACGTATATTTCCGAACTTTTACTATGATATCGTATATCCAATGTTCCCGAATGTTTGCTACATGGCCAGTCATGGCGGGCTTGGGCGAACTCAGTCGACATTTTCCACTGTGGAATTTTACTGGAGCACTCCCGCCGCCAATGGTAAGAGGCAGGATTATATACCGAGTTCGTTTGCCGAGGCGGACTATCTGATTAACTTTGCCATTCTCAAGAGCCATGACAGCGGCGGGATAACGGTGTGCGGCAAGAACCATTACGGCTCGCTTCTAAGGAACCCGGACCGCACCCTCCGGGGCCAAAGGTATGACTATTACGACATGCACAGCAGCCTGCCGGTAAACCGCAGGGGGATGGGACATTACCGCGCTCTCGTGGATCTGATGGGGCATCCCGAACTGGGCGGCAAGACGGTTCTCTATCTTGTCGATGGTCTTTTCGCCGGGCAGAACTGGGATTCGCGGCCAGTCAAGTGGAACATGGAGCCATTCTACGACGATTGGCCCTCAAGCGTGTTTGTCTCTCATGACCCGGTTGCCATCGATTCGGTTTGCTGCGATTTTCTCAGTACCGAGTGGAATGATTATTCGTACTACGACGGCGCCGACGACTACCTTCATGAAGCAGCTCTTGCCGACAATCCGCCATCGGGAACGTTTTATGACCCGAACAATGACGGCGTAGGATTAGACAGTCTGGGAACTCACGAGCATTGGAATGATTCGTTATTAAAGCAATACTCTCGCAATCTTGGCATCGGCGAAGGCATTGAATTGACATCACCGGTGCCAGCCGACTTTAACGGCGACGGCGTGGTAAATTGCGACGATTTTATGACCTTAATGGATCAGTGGCAACAGACTTCAGGGCAACTTTCCGCCGATATTGCTCCGGGCCCATCCGGTGATGGAATTGTCGACATGGAAGATTTGGCCCTGCTTGTGGATTACTGGACGAGGTAGTTTCAAGGGCTATTTGTGGTGAGTTTTGCCTTTACTGAATAACGCATAGCCCAATACAGCCAACAACACAACCGCCGAGGCGTATTTTACTACAGCCGGCAGCATCCAGTGCTGGTGGGCGGCGATTTCGATATCCGCGCTGGTAGCCAGCAAATCAAGCAGAATTCCGCCTAAAAGAGCACAGCCTGATACTGTGGCCAGATAAATGATTGCGGTGGTCCTGCCTAAAGCCTTCCAGATGGTTATAAACGAGGCGGCGTTTGTTGCCGGGCCTGTCATAAGAAAGACCAGGGCCGAGCCGGGCGTCAGGCCTTTCAATATCAGCGCCGCCGCCACCGGCACCGAGGCTGTTGCGCACACATAAACCGGTATTCCCAGAAACATCATTACGACCATTGCGAAAATCCCGGTGCCGAGTTTTTCCGCGAAGTAACCGTCCGGCACCAGGGCGGAAATAAAGGCAGCTATAGCCAGCCCCAACAGCATCGCCTTGCCGATGTCCCGCGGCAGCGTGACAAATCCGTATTTCAATCCTTTAACGATTCTGCCGGTTTTTTCGTCGCTGCAGCACTCATCCGTACATTTTTCCGCCGGTTTTTTCTGATCTTTTCCGCCCTGCTCGAATACGTCAACGAGAGTGCCGCCGACAAGGCCGGTTATGAGTGCCGCCACCGGCCTGAAAACGGCATAAACAGGGCCCAGCAGACTCAATGTAACAAAGATACTGTCCACGCCGGTCTGGGGTGTGGAAAGAAGGAATGCTATCGTGGAGCCTTTGCTCGCTCCGTGTTTGTGCAGTGACATCGAGACCGGAATGACGCCGCACGAACACAAGGGCAGCGGAACTCCGAAAAGCGATGCCTTCAGCAGGGGCCACAACCCCCTGCCGCCCAGATGTTTTTCCACAAGCTGCTGCGAGACCAGCACGGAAAGCAGCCCGGCGACAAAAAAGCCGAACAGCAAGTACGGCGACATCTCGGCTATCGTGCCCCAGAAATCCGTTATTATCAGTTTAATGAAATCAACCATTGTCTATTCTCTGCTCGACTAATAACTGCTGTTTCCGAGCCTGAGATTAAATCTACATTGTTTCAGTTCAGCTTACATTACCCTGCAAGTCGATTGTAACATCTTCGAAGGTCATCTCACTATTGCTTTTGGCGATAGCTTCTCGTGCGATGTGAGTCAGGCCGGAGCAGCAAGGCACTTCCATGTGAATTACAGTCAAGCTGTTTAGTTTATTTGCTTGTAGTATTGTTGCCAGCTTCTCGATATAAAACTGCACATCATCCAGTTTCGGACAACCTACGGCAATACTATGGTCCTTTAGAAACCGGTTGTGAAAATCGCCCATCGCGAACGGCACACAGTCCGCCACAAGCAGCAAATCAGCGTCGGTAAAATATGGGGCATGAGGTGAAACCAGCTTCAAGTGCACCGGCCACTGGCCAAGCTGAGACGGCACTGTTCCGGCGGTAGCTGTATCCTCCGGCACAGTTTTTGTTCTCAATTGTTTCGCAGCCATTCCGGGACAGACAAAATCAGTCTGCACTTGCGAGCTTTTCTCTTTTGCCAGATATGTGTTGGTTGCTTCTTCGTCAAAATCTTCAGCCTCTCGTTGTTCTATGGTTATCGCATCCTCGGGGCAGTGCCCGAGACATGCCCCAAGCCCGTCGCAGTATATCTCGCTGACGAGTCTGGCTTTGCCGTCGATTATCTTTATGGCGCCTTCGGCACAAGCAGTCACGCATAAACCGCAGCCGTTACATTTTTCCTCATCTATTTTCACAATGTTTCGCAAGACCATCTCAAAAAATACCTCATCAAATATTATTAAGTTTCTCAGATATAGTTTTCCGGCATCTTGAAGCCGTTCCGGCAATAATAATCAAACATATATAAAACTGCTTTTGGGCCATATTGGTATACCGTTTAATCTCCAGCAATCTCCCGTGAATCGGAAGGCTGCACTATATCCGTTCCCGTTTCCTTTTCAGCCAAATCAACTTTACCTCATGGCCCGGTTTCAGCTTTGCTGCTTCGGTATCTTGCAGCAACCCGGAGAGCCTTTCACAAGGCCGCAGCCTTCGCACTTGGCCTGGTCAGGCTTGCAACACAACTCGCTGCCTTTGATTTGACCGCAGTGGGTACAAATCGCCGCTATCTCGGCACCTTTGGGAATCTTACAGCAGCCTGGCGATCCTTTGACAAGGCCACAGCCTTCGCACTTGGTCTGGTCCGGCTTG
Organism: uncultured Phycisphaerae bacterium; assembly: GCA_965372295.1. Lineage (GTDB taxonomy): Bacteria > Planctomycetota > Phycisphaerae > Sedimentisphaerales > Anaerobacaceae > JAFGPJ01. The sequence continues at coordinate 20,436 of CBDVBU010000008.1, read as the reverse complement.
CAACACAGATCGCCACCTTTAATCTGGCCGCAATCGGTGCAAAGTTCAACACTCGCCGCGAAAGCCGCGCCGGATTTGGCTCCGGCGTTATCCGACTTCTTGCAGCCATTTACGCCCAGAAGGACAACAATGACAGCCATCGCCGCTACGATCATTAATTATTTCTTTCTCACGTTCATGATAAAACTCCTTTACAAAATATTACGACTAACAACAACGATTACGGCCCCAATACGAAAGCCCGAATTGTCAATATCTCCTGCTATTGCTCGGCGTTCATAATTACCTTTGCATCTGCCAGTGGTACCATGCCCACGGCGGCGAATTTTATCTTGCCTTCAGGATCGATGAAGAAACTCGTTGGTATCGAGGCCACATCTGCAAATGGTTTCGGCAGAGGTCTCTGGCCAAGGGATGCAACAGTATAGTTTATACCCTTTGATTCTGCGAAATGTTTCAAGTGCTCAGGCTCCTCATTGGATATAGCCAGAATTGCAAGCTTGTCTTCTGCGATCATTTTTCTAAGCTCAATAAGATGGGGTATCTCAAGGTTGCAAGCCGGACACCACGTTGCCCAGAAAACGACAACCACATTCCGGCCCTGATAATCACTCAGCTTGTGCATCTTGCCATCGGTATCCTCTACCGAGAAATCCGGGGCGTTCTTCCCGAACGATGCTGTAAAGGCCGCGTCCCATGTCTTTGGGGTTTCAGTAACATATTCCCGGCTTTTGCCCTTGGCATTTTTGGGTTGAGTTAACCGACTTCCGACAGTAGCAAAAACCGCCACAACCGCAACTGCCGCAAAGCCAACCACGATCCACGATATTTTTGGTAGTTTCGTTTGATTGCTCATTTTTGACTCCTTATGCTTCATGGTTATTATTGCCACCTGAAAAATTGCTTTAACTACTAATCATTGATTCTTTTAATTCGAGTTCTGCCAACTTGTTATATATGTTTTCAATTAGTCTTCCAGCCACACATCATGTGTGGCTGGAAGACCTTGCTCTGAGCATTTAACGATGATTTTGTGGCTGATTGAAATACACCGCACATGCCATCTATTAATATTGCCCGGGATGCCAGAATCCGGTTCCAGTCGGCTGATAGGTAACTCTGTCAACCTTAGTCAGGTCGTTTTCGTGAGAGTATCCTTCCTGACAACCTGACAAGATTGCAATGCACAGTAGCGCTGCTACAATTAAAGTCACTTTTAGAACGTTCATGTCAATTCTCCTTGATAAATCATTGATATTTCCGTTATTACGTTCTTTTTACAATCACAATTCGATCCTTAATTTTACTTTTCAAACAAACCAATCATTTTATGTAGTACAGTTGTTATTATATACGACTAATTGAGTCCTACTTGTTCGCATAAATTTACATTTACTGACAAAATCAACAAATCTATCGGTATTTCTCGGCCAATCAAACTTATGGCAAGTTGTTCGTCATTCTACTTCAGCATTTCTGCCAGATCTTCATCGACATTTCCAACCGGCATGATGTTGTATTTCTCTACGAGAACGTTCAGCACATTCGGACTTACAAACGCCGGCAAGCTCGGTCCAAGCCGTATATTCTTGATCCCCAGATGCAGCAACGTCAAGAGTATCGCCACGGCCTTCTGTTCGTACCACGAAACTACAAGCGAGAGTGGCAATTCGTTCACACTGCAATTAAACGCCTCAGCCAGTGCTACTGCGATCTTGATGGCGGAATAGCAGTCATTGCATTGGCCGGTATCAATCAAGCGCGGGATCCCGTCGATATCGCCGTAGTCGCGTGCATTCAATCGGTACTTTCCGCACCCTGCCGTCAGGATCACGCAATCATCCGGCACCTTCTCGGCAAGCTCGGAGAAATAATTCCGTCCGGGTTTGGCGCCGTCGCAACCGCCGATAAAGAAGAAATGCCGAATCTTACCCGCTTTTACGGCTTCGATTATTTTATCCGCCAAGCCGAGCACGGCCATATAGTGAAATCCGGTGCTCAAGGTCCCCTGCGGATTCTCAGGAAGCGGCGGTTGTGACAGGGCCTTCTCAATGACCTCGTTGAAGTCTCTGCCCTGGATATGCTTAACCCCGGCAACGCCGGCGATTCCGCATGTGAACAATCGGTCTTTGTAGCTGTCCTTTGGAATCATCACGCAGTTGGTTGTGACCAGAATCGCCCCGCTGAACTGGTCGAACTCCTTTTTCTGGTTCTGCCAGGCCGTGCCGTAATTGCCCACGAGGTGCTTGAACTTTCTCAGTTCCGGGTAACCGTGTGCCGGCAGCATCTCTCCATGAGTGTAAACATTGATTCCCTTGCCCTCGGTCTGTTTTAGCAGCTCATGAAGATCAAGCAAATCGTGACCCGTTACGACAATTCCAGGCCCCGCCTTTGTGCCGCTCGGAACTGTTGCAGGCATCGGATTACCGAAACTGGACGTGTGTGCCTTATCGAGCATCTCCATAACGCGAAGATTCATCTCGCCGGCTTTCAGCACCAGTCCGAGATGGCGGTTCAAATCGAAGTCCACGTTCGTCAGCGTTGAGAACATTGCTTCGTGCATAAAAGCATCAACTTCTTCATCTTTTTGCCCCAGTTCCCGCGCATGATATGCATATGCTGCGATGCCTTTTAGCCCGAACATAAGAGTGTCCTGCAAGCTTTGAATGTCCTCGTCTTTGCCGCAAACACCTACTTTCGTACATCCGGTACCGCCAGCAGTTTGTTCACATTGATAACAAAACATAATTCTCCTTTCGCTTTCCAATAATTTCACTGTTCAGCTTTTAGGAAAAGCTTTTTTGCTATACTGTACCCTTTATGGGTTTTGAATTTATTGTCGATAATCTTGTGTAGTTTATCCTCGCTCGCATTTGGAAAATCATCGGGGATATTCACGAGACGGTCTGCATCCAGGACAATCCGAAACTCGGTCGTGTCGATATTTTTTAAGGTGTGATGATTTGCGATTATCCTGTATATATGCTCGATTGCTTCGGTGTCGAGGTCATATCGTTTCAGAATTTCCTCTGCAATCGGAGGACCTTCGACCTCCTGGTACTTGCCTGCCGACGAGCCGTGTTTTCGCTCCGCTTCATGTATACCGATATCGTGCAAAATTGCAGCGGCCCTGACAATCATCGGGTCGCCACCCTCGTGTGCCTGTATTTTCTCGGCGTAGTTAAGGACTGCAAGTGCGTGCTCGATTCGCTTTTGGTCCTCGCCGAAAACTTTTTTCATCTCGTATATTAGCGTGTCCCGCATGAAACTCGTATGTTTTGTCGTTGAGATACCCAGGCATTGCTCGCCGTACTGGCACCATTCAGCACAGCCCAGATCTATCTTCGGATTGACGACCATCTGTCCGCACTTACGGCATTTAAGCTTTGGCTCATCCTTGAAAAACTCAATAGCATGACCGCAGCCGGCGTACTGCACTTCGAAAATATCTTCCGGCTTCCAAAACCTCTGATTTTGTCCGGGACACTTAACCATTTACAATTCTCCGGCCACAACCAGGATATTTAGCTTCGAATTCATCATCCGGCGTCCATGACCTTTGCTCTTGCCTGGGACATTTATGCATTTGTTTAGCTCTTTATTCCGATTGATTACTTTGGTTTATGCACGAATCATCGTCAGCAGCATTTTGAATTTCTCGCCAGCGTTGACGGCGTGCGGCACATTAGCCGGCATTATGATAATCTGGCCTTGTGAAACCTCCTTCTGCTCACCTCCGATGGTTATCCGGGCTTTGCCATCAAGTATCTGAACAACTGCGTCGTAAGGTACCGTGTGCTCGCTTAGCTTCTGTCCCTGATCAAAAGCGAACAGCGTTATTGTGTCGGCTGACTTATCGAGTAGCGTCTTGCTGACAATCGAATCATTTGCGTACTCGATCAACTCCAGCATTTTTTGACCCTTGCCCAGGCACTCAGTCAACACACATGCCTTTTCCTCTTTATCTGTCATTGCTTTATCCTTTTTCGCTTGCCGGTGTTTCTATTACTTCGTCCCCTCCGCGTCAACTCGTCGAGAGTAATGGCTGCCAGCCCCTTGGTTATAATCTTCTGCAGGTCTATAAGTTTTTCCCTCACGGTACAAATCGTCTTCCGGGAACAGGCATCTTCGTTCAGCACACAGCGATTCATGCTAATGGGGCCCTGAATTACCTCAATGACTTCGAGCAAACTGATTTTTGAAGGCTCTGCTCCCAATACAAATCCCCCCTTTGGCCCCATACAGCTTGTGACGAGCTTTGCATTATTGAGCTTTTGCATAAGCTTGCACGCCAATTGATACGGAACCTGCTCTTCAGCCGCCGCTGTCCTGGTTGATATCGGCCCGTTTCCATAGTGCTTTGCAAGATGTACCATCAAACGAGCGGCATAATCCGTATTCCGTCTAACTATATCCATAATAGCTCTGCCTGTTTACGTAAAGTCATTGTTATAAATAAATTATATAAGACCTATATTATCTTATATGATGGTTGTAGTCTTATATGTTCGCTTTGTCAACACAGAAAAGTGGATTTTTTAATTTTTATTTCACTACTACTCTGTCATGATTGATTCTATAGCTTGTCATTCCCACAGTTGTGTGGCAGCCTCAAAGCTAAAAGCTTTGGGGATGGTGAATACAGGAGAAACCATCCCCAAGCTGCGCTTGAGGCTGCCACCCTTCCAAGCTATCAAATCAAATTTAACAGACTAATAGATTGAGTTAGCTGATCGATGATTTTTTTTTGCCGGCCAAACCATTCTTTATTCAACGATGCGGATGACCTTTGCGGCATCGATACGAATCCTCTTGATAAGACCTTTCGTGGATGTGAATCGGTATTCGTTCTGCCCTTTCAAGATCACATTATTCTTATCTGCGACGATTTCCATATCCTGCGCAGGGTCTCTTTCACGAATTACATTAGCCAGCAAAAAGGCCTTTTCGAGACCGTCGCCGGTCCTGAAGTTTGCAACTTCATCGGGTTGTGCCAGTCGCCCTTTATCATAGATCGAGACGTCCTGTATTTTTCCAAGCCATTCATAGACTTGTTCGACCGACATCGAGCCGGCCATTTGTATCGAGACCGGATTTCGTTCCAACGCGGCCTTGATAAAGGGGGCCCAGCGGCAGCTTTCCATGTCGCGATAAGCGTAAAAAGCGAGATCCGCCGTCGAGTTACTCTGACGTTTCTGCTGGAGGTAATCGATAATCTGCTCCCTGCTATGCTCAGGGGATATTTCTATGGGATCGGGGGGCAGGAAATTTTTGTCCTGACCCGGCAGCTTCGCTTCCGTGTGTAAAAAGTCAACCAGGTCGTCCATAAAGCGCTGAGTATCCGGGATGACGGACTCAACGAATTTTAGAAAGGCGGTTTTGCCCTGATCGTTTCTCAGATCGGGTTTCTGCTGTTGTATAAAATCGTCGAGCTCGTCACATCGAATTCTGCCGGGCAGTTGATATGGAACAAAATCTTCATCCGAAACTTCGGCAAGCAGTTTTTCAAAAGTCTTGTCGGCCACTCTGTAATTGCTGCCGTGCTCATAACGAAAGAGAGTCTCTGCCTTTAGAAATTGCGGCTGTCCGTGACATTCGCGACAGACCTGGAAGTATTTATGATAGCTATGATTCGACCGAAGAAAATTTGCAAAGACAGCGAGCGATATATCTGCCGATAAATACGCATCGAGCTTCCTGCCGAATTCTTGATAGCATTTTTTGTCGATCGTTGCATCTTGATACAAACAATGTATATTGCCGCTGCTGTGTGCTATGATTGTAATGTTTTCGTTACGCAGCGCCCGCTGTGCTTTGTTGGAAATGGCGGTCCCGTTGAACCACATCGTTTTTGTGACGAGTCTTCTGTTATTGGTCAGAATTCCGTCCTGTATATCAATGAAATTTTGTGAGTGAAGCGGCGTCAGTATCATGTAGATGTCTTTAAGGGGGATTTCGCAGACGACAAACGCCGCCGCAGCGTACAGGGCCGCGAGGGACACGCATTCACCGGCCGCCATTTTGTACCCTTCTTTAAGGCGAAAGGCATTCATCGCTTCGAGGGTTTCGGTCTTCCAGTAAGGAATAATATCGTTGTCGTATTTATCCAGTCCGAAATGCCTGCGAATATCCACGTCGAAATAATATTTGTCACCCTCGTAACCAAACAGGGCATTACTTCCGGCAATATCGTCAGGTGAGATGAATTTCTCAAACCGTTTAATCTCTCTGGACTGGTTCGTCAGACCCCACGTTTCGAGATCCAGGTTAAACTCGAACTCATCGATGATAAATTGTTTCAGCCGCATCAACTTTCTGTATGTGGTTTTGCCTTGAAGCTTCTTGAAGCAGTCAAGCTCGCGCCACTGCCAGATGATCGGACTCATGATATTCGCCAGAAGCAAGCTGTACATCAATTCCGGAAATACGAAGATTTCCATGTCCGAGAGCGTTATCGCGGACGAGTATTTTTCCAGTTCGTTCGAATTCATTCTTCATTCACTCCGTTCATTAAACGCTCACACATCATCTGTTAAGCTTTCCGGCAGCGTCTCGACAAATTCCCGTATCAGGCCCCGTGTCAGGCGAAAAGCCCTCATAATCTCATCTGTGTTGCCCACTACAAATGTGGGGTCTTCGAAAGGCTTATGAATCATCTTGGTCTTGCCGCTAAATATGGGACATCTCTCTCTTGCATTATCACATAATGTTATAACATAATCAAAGTCAATTGCCAGAAAATCGTCAACGTGGTCCGACGTTTGTGACGAAATATCGACCCCTGCTTCGGCCATCACCTGTATCGCTCTTGAGCTTACTCCAACCGGCCAGACCCCGCCGGAGCAGGCCTCGATCACGTCAGACTTCAGGTGCCTAGCCCAACCCTCTGCCATCTGACTTCTGCACGCGTTACCCGTACAAAGAAATAATACTTTGATCTTTTCTTTCTTTCCAGTTTCAGGCATAAACTCTCCATACTTTTCTCAAATTCTACTAATGATACGCACCCTGACGGCAAAATTCAAACAGTTCACAGTTCGCACAGGCCGACCGCTGGTGGCCGTCACAGTTTTCCACTATGCCGATTCTGGATAACGCGAAATCGTATTTTACCGGATCGGTCGGCTCAATCTCGGCGAAACTCTCTGTTATTTCTGCTGCTGCTGATAAAGAAACAGTTTTCCGGTCGTAAAAGCCCAGGATTTTGCATAGCCTGCTCATATGAACGTCAACGGGTACGACAAGCTTGGCCTTGTCAATCGATTTCCAAAGCCCAGTGTCAACATCGTCGTCGCGCACCATCCATCGCAGAAAAAGATTGAGCCGTTTGCACGCGCTGCCCCCGGCGGGGCTTACTAACAGATACTTCAGCCCGCGGGTGGCCTGCCCCTTGTGTCCGGCGGCATATATGTCCAAAAGGGAATTGCAAAATTTTGACAGTGCAGGAATAATATTGCTGTCGCCGGGATTATAGCCCAGGGTGAAATATTGCTCTATACTCCCGCACCGGCTTATGATTGTCCTGAACAGCGTCAATAAATCAGATATATCGTCGCCGGTAGTGAATCGATGCTTGAAATCTTTCAGCGTTCGCCTCTTATCCTTGTCGAAATTTATGACAAACTCGTAGGGGCTATCACCCATCCGGCCGAGCAGATTGTTCAGGCTCTTCTCGATCTGCTGTACTCTGCCATAGGCAAGAGCAGAAGCAAGAAAAGCTGTGATTTCAATATCGGCCGGTTTTGAATAATGATACACGAACTGCAGCGGATCCGGCCTTATAAGGCGGTGATGATTGTATCTTTCATACAGTGTAACCAGCACGGCCTTTATTTTAGCCGGCCGCCCGTCCGCAAGACCAACCGACTTTATGTTATTTATCGCCGTGGCCAGTTTATTCACCTCTCGATCTTCTGCCGACGTCGCCTGCGAATCGCCATCTCACAATCCCGGTCTCAGTGTTGAATATCACCCGTCGTCCGCGCTTCCCGGATACATCCTTTTTGGAAATGCGTATGCGGGCATCGGCCAGCACCTGAAGCGCTGCGTCAATATTCCTGCTGCCAATATCCGAGTCCAGGCTCATTGTCTTGATCACCGCTGCACCGCCAAAAACCATCGCCCTATAGTGAAAAGGGGCATTGTCAATTACCATCAGCTTGTCGACAATATGTCTGGTTGATGTGCTGCCGAAATGCCCTATGTCAGCATCGTCCTTATTGACCGGACGGTCGCGCAGGAAGTGATTCATTGCTACCCAGCCATTCTTGAAGTTGTACAGGCACACGCATACACACGAGCCTACCAAAGTCTCCAGGATCGCGGGCTCCCTGGTTATGTGGAACTCACCGGGTTTTAAGAACTTATGGATCATAATTACGACCAGACTTTCCAATCACGGCTGAAAGAACCCTGATGTTTACAAGAACAAAAGCAAACTTAAAGCCATAACAATCATGCCTGCGACCAGGCCATAGGCTGCCAAATGATGTTCGCCGTATTCTCTGGCGGTGGGTAGAAGCTCATCCAGCGAGATGAACACCATTATTCCCGCTACCGACGCAAAGAGTATGCCGAACACCACGTCGTTCAGGAACGGAAAAAGAATCGCGTAGCCGATCAATGCCCCGACCGGCTCGGCTAATCCCGAGAGAAACGAATAGACAAATGCCTTTTTCCTGCTGCCCGTTGCATAGAATATTGGGATCGAAACGGCGATACCCTCAGGAACATTATGTATTGCGATGGCAACGGCAATCGCGATACCGAGCTTCGGATCTCTGAGGGCACTGACAAAAGTAGCAAGCCCTTCCGGGAAATTGTGGATGGCAATAGCCAACGCCGTGAATAAGCCCACCCGATAAAGCTTCTTGAATTTGGCCGCCCTTTCCGGGAGGTCCATTTCCTCGGCTCTGTGGACTTCGTGAGGATTTTCAAATGACGGCACGAGTTTGTCTATAATGCCTATAAAAGCAATTCCAGCGAAAAAAGCCACCACTGTGATCCAATATCCGGTGACTGGGCCTAATTCGACGATCAGGCACTCTTTTGCTTTCGGGAATATTTCCACGAATGAGACGTATATCATCACCCCGGCGGAGAAACCGAGGGCCGTGGAAAGCAGCTTCGTGTTGGTGCGCCTGGCAAGAAACGCCAGGGCGCTGCCGAACCCGGTTGCCAGGCCCGCAAATAAAGTTAATCCAAATGCAAACAATACGTTCTGAAGTTCCATCTTCTTATTGGCTTACCTCTGATTCCAGCAGCGTTTTCCATCTGCTGATATGACCGTTTTCATCAGCCTGGTCTTTTTCAATGATTCTGCGGGTATTTTCGTCCCAGTCGATAGTATCAAGAAGCTGGGCATAGTGATGAACTGCTTTGGATTCGATCCATATCCCTGTTTTGAGAATTGCCTTTCTGCCTAATAGCCGGGAACCAAAACCGAATGCAAAACCGAAGATCCAGAACGCCCATCTGAGTGGATTAGGCTTAAAGCCGAATTCATAAAGCTTGATCTGAAAATCCTGGTAATGAGTCATCTCGTTACACATTGCGGCAATCAACTGGCAATTGAATTGGCAATTTTCACTTGTGATCTGAAACCTGTAGGTTGTTGTGGCCATAAGCTCCAGTGTATGCAGCGTCAGCAGTCCTTTCTTGATGGCTTTTATCCTTGCCGATTCCATATCACGGCCTCTCATTTCGAAATCCTCGCTATTCATCTGGGGCCTGATGATTGAAATGTCATAGGATGTTCGGCCTTTTGTGTTTTGTTCGGACATTTTGAGTTTCTCCAGATATCATTGATAAATATCGTACATCGACTTTGCGAGAAGTCTTCGCCACTGCCGGCCGTCGTTTTCGATCAGGCTGTCGGCTTCTGCAAAACTTTCATTGCCGGCGGGATAAATATAAGGCGCCGACTCATCCTGTTCGCAGGCCTGCAACAGCGGCGTCAATAGCTGCCAGGAGATTTCGATATCATCCTGTCTCGTAAAAAGTGTCTGGTCCCCAACCATACAATCAAGAAGCAATCTCTGATACGCCTCGGGCAAGTCAACTAAAAAGACGCTTTTGTAACTGAAGTTCATGTTAAGGGTGCTCATACAGATTTTCGAGCCGGGTCTTTTGGCCTGAAAACTCAGCGATATTCCTTCTTCCGGCTGGATTTTTAACACGAGGACATTTTGCGGCAACTCTTCAAGACCGATAGAAGAAAACATCGAATAGGGCACTTTTTTAAAAGTGATTGCGATCTCCGTATCTTTTACCGCCAGTCTCTTGCCGGTTCGAAGATAAAAAGGAACCCCCTGCCATCTCCAGTTGTCTATGAATAGTTTAGCAGCGATAAATGTTTCTGTTTTCGAATCCGGGCCAACTCCGTCTTCTTCTAAATAGCCTTTGACTTTTTTGCCGTGTATTGAGCCGGGGCCATATTGTCCTCGTACCCAGAATTCATCCAATTTTTTAACATCGAATGGGCGAATCGATCTGAGAAGTCTGACTTTCTCATCACGAACACTGTCCGCCCCGAATGATATGGGTGGTTCCATAGCTACTAACGTGACCATTTGAAGCATATGGTTCTGGAACATGTCTCTAAGGGCACCGGAAGTATCGTAATAACCTGCTCTGTGCTGCACTCCCACTGTTTCGGCTATTGTGATCTGGACATTATCGATGTAATTTCGGTTCCAGACCGGCTCAAAAATAGCATTTGCAAACCGCAGCATCAGGATATTCTGGACGGTTTCCTTGCCCAGATAATGGTCGATTCTATATACCTGAGACTCCTTGAAGCAGCGGCTTATACAATTATTTAAGTCCACTGCGCTGCGGAGGTCCCTGCCAAAAGGTTTTTCGACGACCAGTTTAACCTGTTCCTCCGTACCGGACGCTGTTGTGCAGGTCAGTCCTGCAGAGCCAAGATGTTCGACAATCGTGGTATACAGGAAAGGAGGAACTGCAAGGTAAAGAACGAGATCACCATCAATATCGTATTTTCGGTTTAACTCTATAACTCTCGAAGCGATACGTTCGTACAAGCTCGCATCGTCATAGTCGCCGGTTATGTAATATATCCTGCCCACGAAATCATCTAATTGTTTCGAAGATAAAAAGTCGGAGCTGTCCCGTATCGACTTCTCGGCCTTTCTGCGAAAATCTTCATCCGAGAAAATTTTACGGCCGCAACCTAAAAGATAAAATCTGTCGCTCAGCAGGTTCTCGGTAAAAAGTTTGAACATGCTGACCAGCAGTTTTCTGTGAGTCAGGTCGCCGGATGCTCCAAAGACAACGAATGCGTTGGGGCCGGTCGTGGTTTCTGCGCAAAATCCATCTCCTTTTTGTGCCGAAGGTTTGATTTCCTTCATAACAATCACCTTATTATTGTGCGGTATCAAGCTGCGGACACTGCTGGTACGCGGCAGTGGTTAATCTTCGATTGGCTCGAATTCGTCTTTACCCACGCCGCAATCCGGACAAACCCAGTCATCCGGTAAATCATCAAAAGCAGTGCCGGCCTTGATGTCACTATCAGGATCACCGACTGCCGGATCGTAAATGTAGCCACACATAAGACACTTGTACTTTTTCATCTTTTTAGCTCCTTGTTTTAATGTTTCTGTCGATTTCTTCTTTGCTATATAAGTCGCCGCAGTCCTCGGCGTTTTGCCGCCTTTTACACCCCGGTAATACGTATATGTCATCGATATTTTCTGTTCGTCGATCGTTTCACACGCTACGATCCTGGCGATAAAGAGCGTATGTGTTTTGATTTCAATTGCCTCGACCACTTCTGCTTCGATAAAACTCGCCGTGTTATCCAGCACAATCGGTATGCCTGTCCGGCCCGTCTTGTATTTTACCTGCTCGAATTTGTCTATATCTCTGCCGGTTTTAAAGCCCCATTTGCCGATGAACTCCAATGGTGTGCGCTCGGCTAAAACAGACACTGTAAAAGCCCTACTGTCTGTAATGTACTCATGAGTCAGACATTCGTTATTGACGCTGACGGCAACCATCGGCGGCTCAGGCACAATCTGAAATACCGTATTGACGATACACCCGTCGAATCTGCCGCCCTTCTTCGAGCAGATTATGCACATAGGATAGTTTAGTTTATACAAAGATTCCAAGTCTAACATCCGTGCTTTCCTGAATCGATCGGGCTACTCTTTCTGTTTCAATGATTGGGCAAGAACCACAATGTGCCTCATTTCTTCTCTAATTATATCATCGATCTTGTCCTTGTCGGCGCCGGCAGCAACAAACTCCTTCAAGCCGTGATAGAATACAATCGAGTCCTTTTCCTTCTCCACGGCTCTTCGGATAATATCCGTTTTTTCTTGCCTGCCGCGCAGCTCCTCGGCCGGATCCGATCTGATTCCGAAAACGGCGAGGCCGGCCATCACCCTCGGATCGGGCAGTAAATCGTCAGATTCCGAAGTGCTTGCCTGCCGGCTTTGTTCCGAAAGCTGCTGTTTCATTCGGGCAAAAGTCAGTTCGTGCTCCTTCTCCAATTCCGCCAGCCTGAGAAACAGTTGGCAGGTGTTGGAATCGTCAAAAAGTTCCGCCGCCCGAATGTAAAAGTTTGTGCCGTTTCGTTCGATTTGCTCGGCAATTTCAAATACTTCGATAGCATTAAATGTAACGGTCATTATTTTGCCTTTCCGGGCTGTCAATTACGGCACCAAATAGTCTGAAACAATAAGATCAATTAATTTTTGCGCCTTAACTACTACTCTGTAACATTTGATTTGCGTGCTTGTCATTGCGAGGTCTGCTTTGCAGGCCGCGGCAATCTCATTCGTGAGGCTTGAGATTGCTTCGCTTCGCTCGCAATGACACCCATCATCTCAGACGTTACGGACTACTACGCTAAATCTTGCAGTACCTGGTTCAAAGTAACGATATGGCCCATTTCTTCCTTGATGATGTCCTCAACATTATCTTTACCGGCTTTGCGAGAGACAGCCTCTTTCAGGCCGACATAAAAAGCAATCGAGTCCCTTTCAATACCAATTGCCATTTTCAAGACATCTTCGGGTGTATTCCTGGCGGCCAACTGTTCGACAGGATCGGCTTTGGCATCAAAAACATGACCGTCGGCCATAACGCGCAGGTACATCTGTGCCTGTCCATCAGGATCAAAGATAGGTTCTTCAAGTTCTGTTCCGGAAAGCTCCGCCCGCATATTAGCAAAAGTCTTCTCGTGCTCATCTTCCATCGCGGCAAGACCAAGTAAGATATCTCGTATCGTCGGGAATTTCTCTGCTGCGGCACGATAGAATTTGCCTCCGTTTCTTTCAATCTGTTCGGCCATCTCAAAAACTTCATCAGCGTTAAAAGGCATACTCATTATTTTTCTCCTTCATTTTGCCTATGGCATAAAATCTCTATGTTCTAATTCAACTCGCTCATAAAGATATAATCCACCGGTAAGACAGTTAAACTCTCCGTTTAGAATGGAGTCTTGTCAGTTACCCGAGAGATTTTAACTTTTTGAGTAAATCACTAATATGTTCGAGTTCTTCGATTATAATTTCTTCTACCTTATCCTTGCCCGCCTTGAAATATACCAAGCCCTTTAAGCCGACATAAAAAACAACCATTTCCTTTTCAGCTTCCAGGGCAATCTCGATAATTTCCTTTGTAGTTTCATTGCCGGAGAGATCCTGCATTGGACTTACCCTACCTTCCCAGGTACGGGCGTCGGCCATTGTCAGGCTCCTTCCGTTGCAGGAGGCGTGAAGACTCTCTGTCCTAACTCGCGATCGAGCATAAACATTCCACCCGGTGCTTTCTCCATCATTTTGAACTGCTGGACAACCTGGTCGGCGGATGACTCTTCCTCGACTTGTTCATTGACAAACCACTGCAAAAAGGCGTTGGTCGCATGGTCTTTTTCTTCAATAGCCAAATCCACCAGATCGTTAATCAAGCCTGTAACTTTCTGCTCGTGTTCGTAAACCGCCTTGAACACCGCCAGCGGCGAATCCCATTTTGTCTGGGGTTCATCGATTGCCTTCAAAGTGATTCGGCCGCCCCGCTCGTCGATGAATCCGTAAATCTTCATCGCATGTGAGATTTCTTCCTGTGTCTGCACTCTCATCCAGTTGGCGAAACCATTCAAATTCAGAGACTTGAAATAGGCTTCCATCGACAGGTACAGATAAGCCGAATACATCTCCGCGTTTACCTGCTCGTTTAAAGCTTCCTCCATTTTTTTGCTTACCATTTTTATTCTCCTTTTCACAATCCGTTAGGATTGCAACACTTCATCACTGTTACAGAACAATTCTTATATGTTCCTATAATTCGCTCATTTTCCGTGCGGACACTTTTTCAGGCAAATGAACCAATCCAAACACTCGTAGTCGTCACCAGCTTTGTCAACTCTCTCCTTGGCGGTTCCACAGGAACCGGGGGGAGGAACAATCACATCGTCTCCGAGCTGCCAATTCGCGGGCGTCGCAATGTTATGTTTATCCGAATGCTGCATAGCGATCAGCATCCTTTTAATCTCATCCATATTCCTCCCATTACTTAGAGGATAATACAAAATTGCTCGAACGGTGGCTTTTGGGTCGATTATGAATACAGCCCTAACCGCCTGCGTTGTGCTTGCTGCCGGCTGAAGCATCCCGAATTTTCTGGCCACATCCATTGTCAAATCACTTATTACGGGAAAGTTAACCTCAATATTTTCCATTCCTTTGTATTTGATTTTTTCTTTGATAGTCCTTAGCCATGCGATATGACTATATGTGCTATCGATAGATAAACCGAGCAACTCGGCATTCAACTTTTTGAATTCATTTTCCATGCTCGCAAAGGTCATAAACTCGGTTGTGCATACTGGTGTAAAATCAGCCGGATGCGAAAAAAATATCACCCACTTACCCTTAAAGTCATCCGGGAATTTGACGGGGCCTTGGGTAGTCTCGGCCTCGAATGATGGGGCTTTCTCGCCGATTAAAGGCATTGTATTTCTTTGCTCATTCATAATTATATCCTTAACTTGGAGTTAAAATCTTTTTAGAGAAATCGGTTAAGTGGATATCTATTGTCCTTTCCAAAGTCCGTGAACATTGCAGTACTCTCTGGCGCTCGCAGAATCAGCTTCAACATTAAACACTGCCTCAGGTTCCATACCCGGCTCCAGGAATTGCCGATACGCCTTACCGTCGGCTAACAACTCTATCCATTCGATTAAATGCTCTTCCGTCATCGGGTGCGGCACGGAACCGACCTTGACCTTGTAGCCGCCGTCGATCTTCTCGATAACCGGGACGTGCTTTTCAGTGGTGGCGTCGGCAGTCTTTTCATCGAGCAGCTCCATCGGCTTGCCGCAACAGACCAGCTCTCCGGCACCTCCATGAAGTACCTCAACAATATTACCACATGTATTGCATTTGTAAATTTGTAATTTTTTAGCCATAATCAATCCCTTTCATAATTTTAGGATTCTAATTCACGATCCCGTTTTCTTTGTGTTTGGCCAGAATTTCGTCGGCGAGTCTGTCCAGGGCGGCATAATCGGCCTCTTTCGGCTCGCCTTTCGCCAGCACTGGCTCAAGAATCTCAGCTTTGATATTTGGAATCATTGCTACCAACTGCTCGACCATTTTGCCGCCCCAGCCGTAGGAGCCAATGATCGAAGCAAACTTGGTCCCGGGCCGAAGAGCGTTAGCCAGAAACGCAGCATAAGCCGCACATGGATGCGGCCCGACCAGTACCGTCGGTGAGCCTATCACGATAGTCGCCGCATCGACAAGGGCCATCGCCAGTTTGCCGATATCGACCGTCGCAAGCTCGAACTGTCTTACCTTAATGCCCCTTTCGACCAGGGACTCGACAAAATGCGAAACCATTTTGCCCGTGCTGCCGTGCATCGAAACATAAGCCACGACAACTTCGTTCTTAACATTGTCGGATGCCCAGTCTTTATAGGCATCGATGATAAACTCAGGCCTGTCGTATATAGGCCCGTGACTTGGAGCAATCATATCCACGTCGAGGCTGTCGAGCTTTGCAAGGTTGGCATTTATCTGCCTTCTGAACGGCATCATAATCTCGGCATAGTACCTTTTTGCCGATTCATAGACGGTAGCCTCATCGTCAACAAACTGACTGCTCGTAGCAAGATGTGCCCCAAAGAAGTCACAGGAAAAGAGTATTCTGTCTTCTGGAACGTATGTGCTCATAGTCTCAGGCCAGTGAACCCACGGGGTATAGACAAACTTTAGTGTCTTGCCACCTAATGAGAGTTCCTGACCATCCTCGACGGTGACAAATTTTTCATCCTCGATGCCGAGCAAATCTTTCAGCATTACTTTACACTTGGGATTTGTCACCACCTTTGCATCCGGATATAGCAGCAGTACATCAGGCAGAGATCCTGAATGGTCCTGCTCGGCGTGATTTGCCACAATATAGTCAATCTTCTCTACACCAGTGCCGACAATATTGCCGAGCAAGACATCCGTCTTCATTGGATCGACCGTGTCAATTAATGCAGTTTTTTCACTGCCGCGTACGAGGTACGAGTTATAACTTGTACCGTCCGGCAGCGGAATCAGCCGGTCGAACAATCTTGCATCCCAGTCTATCGCTCCGACTGCATATACGTTTGGCTTGAGTTGTCTCATTTTCTTGCTTCCTTTGCCGCTTTCAGCGCTGCTTCATAATCAGGTTCGTTCGTTAGTTCGTCAACGACCTCTATGTAACGAATCACGCCCTCTTTGTCCACAACAAATACGGCCCGGGCCAGAAGTCGCAACTCTTTTATCAGGACACCGTAAGCACCGCCGAATTCTGCCTTGTTATGGTCTGAAAGCGTCTGGATATTCTTGACGCCCGCCGCCCCGCACCACCGCTGTTGGGCAAACGGCATGTCCATACTAATTACCAGCACAGCTACATCGTTGCCAAGGGATGTTGCCTGCTCGTTAAATTTACGTACTTCGGTATCGCAAACCGGAGTATCCAGCGACGGCACCGAGCATATAACAAGCACTTTCCCCCGGAGCTTTGAGAGTTTGACCGCTGACATGTCATTGGCCAGCACCTCGAAATCCGGCGCCGGCTCGCCGACACTGGGCCGGCTGCCCACTAATGTCAGCGGATTTCCTTCAAATTTGATGGTATTTTTCAACTCTGTCATATTCCACCTCTTTTCTCGATCCAGACCTGATCTTCACCCACTTTCGCCGAAATACACTTTGTGAAACTCATTCAGCGAAGATTCGAGCTGCTCGATATTGGCCGGGTCCGTCGTTTGTTTAGTAGTTGGCGGCCTCCAGTTCGAAGTGACTTTGGGGATGCGCGCAGGCCGGGCAGGCATTCGGGGCTTCCGTCCCTTCGTGGACGTAGCCGCAGTTTCTGCATACCCATCTTACTGGTTTTTCACGCTTGAATACTACGCCGTCGGTTAGGTTCTTGGCCAGCGCAACATATCTGTCTTCGTGACGTTTCTCAGCTACAGCGATACTTCTGAAGACCTTTGCAATTTCATCAAATCCTTCCTTTTCAGCCACTGCTGCGAACTCCGGATACATTTCGGTTGTTTCGTAATGTTCGCCGGCGGCGGCTGCCTTCAGATTCTCGACGGTGCTGCCAATGACGCCGGCGGGAAATGCGGCTGTGATTTCCACCTCGCCGCCTTTTAGAAATTTGAATTCCCGCTTGGCGTGTTCTTTCTCCTGATTGGCCGTTTCTTCGAAAATTGCAGCTATCTGTACATAACCTTCTTTCCTGGCCTGGCTGGCAAAATACGTGTACCTGTTCCTCGCCTGCGATTCGCCTGCGAACGCACCTAACAAATTCTTTTCTGTCTGACTTCCTTTAAGTTCCATTTGATACCTTTCTTTCCCAAAATATTAATCAACACAATCACTCTATTTACACAAATCGCATATCCCCTCGATGTATACGACCTTTTTCAGAATTTTGAATTTCTTTCCAAGGCTTGTCGGCAGCTTGATAATATCGAAGGGCTTATGGTGAAAATCTGTAATTCTTTTACACTTTACGCATTTAAAATGCTGGTGTTTCTCCATGCCGCCGTCAAAACGCCTGACATCGCCCGAACCTTCCACTATAAAAGCAGCGCCTATTTCGTTCAATGTCAACAGCGTTCTGTTTACCGTATCGAATGATATGTTCGGAAACGTTTTTTTTACCTTTTCAAAAAGTATCTCAGCCGAAGGATGCTCATCTGTCTTAATCAGTTCTTTATATATTTCTATACGCTGTGGCGTTACCCTCAAGCCGGTTTTTCTGCACAGGCCGGTAAACCAGCGAATTTTTTCGTCAACCTCGACACAGCTAATTTTCGTTTTTATGCTATTCATAATCTTTACTATATAGTAGTAGTTCCTATGTGTCAACTATGTTCAATAAATTATTGAAAAATATTTTATACCTGAAAACTCAAGTCTCTCCGCCGGGTTTTTTAGATTTTTTCAGTTGAACAATCGAAATATCATTGACCGGCTGCTGAAGGAATGGTTTTTCGATGCCCTGCTAAGTTTTGGCGTGCTTTTTGCCTTGTGTCCGTTTAATGATTTCATTTTTGCCTGTCGCCGGCACTTTCGATGTAAAATCGTCGAAATAGTCTCCAAGCTGCATTTGAACTTTGGTGTATTCCGGGTTGTCGATCAGGTTCTTCAGTTCCAATGGGTCTTTTTCGCGGTCGAAAAGTTGGTCGCCAAACTGTTCGCGGTTGTCGCGCCTTTTGTATTTACCGATGGGGCCGGGGTCGATCCAGACGCCCAGTTTGTAGCGTTCGGTAATCACCGTCGCCTGGTTCCAGTTTTCCGAGACGGCGTACTTGCGGCCCGTGGGTTTGTTTTCAGTCAGCGACCGAATCAGCGATTTTCCAGGAAGTTCGGGAGCGTCCTTCGGACGCTTCAAATCCAATAAGTCCATCAGGGTCGGATAGAGATCGACCAATTCGGCCAGGCTTTTGTTGACGGCGCCTTCGAGAAAACGCTTCGGCCAGGCGATGATAAGAGGGACGCGCAGCGTGTCTTCGTAAACGTTGTGGCCAAGCGCACATTTTTCCACCATCCCGTGCGCCGCAACGAAGTCACCGTGGTCCGCGGTGTAAATCACGATTGTGTTCTCGCTCAGCCCCATCCTCTCCAATCCGTCCATGATCCGCCCCACGCACGCGTCCACCTCGCTCGTAAGGGCGTAATAATAGGCCACATAACGTCGGTACAGGTCATGGTCCTTCGCCGCCGTACCCAGGTTCCAGGGCCGCCGAGTGTTACGCCGCCAGCTTTGCATCTCAGGCGGCAGGTTTTCCAAAGGTTCGCTCACGCTCTCGGGCAGTTCGGTTTTTTCCGGCGGATACAGGTCCGCCCATCTCTTGAGAGGCGTGTAGGGTTGGTGTGGAAAGATGTAGGTTGTCCAACAGAAGAACGGCCTGCCCTCGTTCTTGCATTCGGTCAGGAACTCCAGCGTCTTGTCGGTTGCATAGGTCGATGTGCGATTTTCTTCGCGTACCTCGGTAATGTGCGACATCAGGTCGGCATCGTGGCTGCCTCCGAAATCGCGTTTGTGCGCGTCCAACTGCCCGCGTTGGGTCACCCAGTCGATGTAATTCTCGTCGGAGGGATCCTGTTTGGGACTGATTGTGGTCGCCGAGCGGTCCCAGCCCAGGGCCAACTCGCCGATATGGGGAAGATGCCGCTTGCCGAAACAACCCGTCCTGTAACCGTTGCGCTGAAAGATCTGTTGCAGCGGATATAACTTGTCATGGTGAGGCGGCTTGTTGGGATTGTCCAGGCAACCCGTCGTGCGTGGGTAAAGACCCGTCATGAAGGAGGTCCGCGACGGCACGCAGATCCCATCCTGGCAATAGGCGCGGTCGAACCGCACACCGCTCTCAGCCAGCCGGTCCAACCGCGGCGTCTTTACAACCGGATGCCCCGCATTTCCCATGACTGTTGCTTTATGCTGGTCCGCCACGATTAAAAGCACATTCGGCCTGGATCTATCGGCCTTCTTCGTCAAAGGTGTATTCTTCGCAAGTAGATTGCATCGGCCGAGTCCAACCACCGCTGCCGTCGAAGCAATACTTCCCACAAAAGACCGTCTCGTTAATTCATTGTTTCCGATCGTGTTTGCTTTATCTCTGGTCATAGTTTTACCTAATAAAATTCCGGGTTTCCCATTCAAACCACCTCACGGAACCGCGGGGCGGGGTGGTTGAGAACCGTGGTGATGGTTTTTGCTTACCTCTTTATATTCGGCTCTTGCATGTAGGACAACCGGCCCATCACCCCAGGCTTTCGGTGGAACGAGTTGTGCTGAAACCCGATTAAGCTTACCTAATGGAGCAGTCTGACCAGTATAAGGATGAAACCACTCGGCGGTTAGCGTTTTGTGGACATTGTTCAGCTTAAGGCTGAAAGGCTTAGCTTT
>CBDVBU010000007.1:0-25013 GCA_965372295.1 uncultured Phycisphaerae bacterium | reverse complement strand
GTATGCCCGGTGGTGTGACAGGGAAAGCCCGTGAGGGCATACCTATGTCGATTTGTAACGAAACCAAAATCAGGAGTAATGAAATGAAAAAAACATGCCGGAGTTTAATTGTGGTAACTGTGAGCCTTGTTTGCATAGCAACTGGGCATGTGAGGGGAAACGATTCGACGGGTGGCAGCCTCAAGCGCAGCTTGGGGATGGCTTTTCCCGATCATCCCCAAAGCCTTCGGCTTTGAGGCTGCCACCCCATCACAAAACCGGGAACTTATTGATTCAAGCTTAGTACACTGATGAATTAGGAGAGACAAAATGAAACGTATGTACTGGATGCCAGCAGTGATTATTACGGCAATGATTATAGTCAACTATTGTTGTATCGCGGATGGTCAGGTAAATGGGGAAGTTTCAGTTGGTTTACGCCTACCGGGGGCGCGGGCGGTGATCGATGCCGGCCGGTATCCGAGCATCCAAGCGGCGATAGATGCGCTGCCTGATGAGGGCGGTCTCGTGCGTTTGCCGCCGGGGACGTTTGAGATTAGTGAGCCTTTGAAGGTCGGCAAGGGCGACGTTCTTATACAAGGGGCCGGGACCGCTACGCACATAAAGAACGTCAATACCGCCGGCAAAAGCGCGCTTATACTTCAGCACCACAGCGGCGGTGACAATCGAAAGGCCGAATTGTGGCGGATTCGCTTGGCGGACTTCCGCATTACCGGCAACGAAAAGAGCGGCCACGGCATCGATGCCCGGCGGATTAACGAGATTTTCATCGACGGCGTCACTGTCAGCTATCACGGCGGCGACGGTATCCGGCTGTACTTCTGCTACGAGGACCCGCGAATCTGCAACTCGCTGATTACCTACAACAAAAAGACGGGACTCAACGTAATCGGATGTCACGACGTCATTGTTTCGGCAAACCAGTTCGAGGAGAATTTCGATGCCCTGAGGTTTATCGACGGCTTCAATCTCTGCATGACGGGCAACTGCCTCGACGACCATCTCGGCGACGGCGTAGTTATCGAGAATACCTACGGCTCGGTCGTCTCCGGCAATATGATCGAGGAGTGCAACGGCACGGCCATCGTGCTCGACCGCGACTGCTACGGCATCGCACTGAGCGCCAACGTGATTGCGCACGATGCGGCCGGCGGCATTGCGCTGCGAGATGCGCATGGCTGCACCGTCAGCGCCAATGCCTTTACCATCATGGGCAAGGACGCCCTGAACATCGGGCCGAAAAGCGGGCGCATCACCGTGACCGGCAATAATTTCTCCAACAGCTACATCGGCGCCGACAAGGTCAAGCGGGGAACAAACGACCTGGCGGCGGCTGGCATGGTCCTAAACGGCACATCCGGCATCGTTGTAACGGGCAATCTGTTCTCCGGTTTGAGGCCCAACGCGCTGAGCCTCGAAGGCCGGGTGAGCAGGCACGTGCTATTTTCGGATAATGTCCTGGTCGATACGGCCGGCGACCACAAAAAATTAGAGGCGTCTATAGTCAAAGATAATCTGGAAGATGAATGATAAGAAGGAGCAAAAATGAAACCGAAAAAGATATTGGTGGCGGTGCTTTTGGCCGGCGCGTTTGTTCCGGTTGGTCAAGCACGGGCGAAGGAAACATCGCCGGTGTATCCGGGCAAGCAATGGGCCACGAAAACGCCCGAGAAGGCCGGCCTGGATGCCAAGAAACTCAAGGAATTGAGCGATTACGCCGGCGGGTTCGGCTGCGTAGTGCGGCACGGATATATGGTCTATACCTGGGGCGATGCCGGCAGACGAAAAGACGTTGCCTCGGCGGCAAAACCTCTTTACTCGCACTTTCTTTTTAAGGCCGTCGAGGACGGCAAAATCTTGAGCCTCGACGAGCACGTCAGCAAGTGGGAGCCACGGCTGAGCCGGATAAACAAAAAACTCGGCTATAAGGACAGTGACATCAGGTGGCGGCACATTGCAAATCAGATATCGTGCTACGGTCTGGCCGAGGCGCCCGGCACGGCTTATGCTTACAACGACTGGCAAATGGCGCTGTTCTGGGACACGCTGTTTCAGAAGGTTTACGGCGCCGGTTTAAAGACGGTAGACACCGATGTCTTTGGTCCCATACTCACCGATAAGCTTCAATGCCAGGACAATCCTACGTTCATGGCCTTCGGCTTAAAGGACAGGCCCGGCCGATTGGCGATTTCGCCTCGTGATTTTGCGCGTTTCGGATTGTTGTACTTGCGAGAAGGCAGGTGGAAAGACAGGCAGCTTATCAGTCGCGAACATGCGACGATGGCGGTGACCAATCCCGTGCCGAACTCGATTCGGCGCGCGGGTAACGTAGCTGCCGAGATGATTCCGGGCCAGCGTTCCATCGGCTCGAAACGAATCCCTGATAATCAGTGCGACCACGTCGGCAGCTATAGTTGGTTCTGGTGGACAAACGGCGTCGATGCCGAAGGTGTGCGGCATTGGCCGGATGTGCCGGTGGATACATACGGCTGCTTTGGTCACGGCGGCTTGCGCGCGATGATCGTCGTGCCGAGCCTGGATTTAATCATAAGCTGGAACGACACGAAGATTCGCGGCGCCGAGATGGAAAACCGAGCGCTCGGGTTGCTGGTCGAAGCGGTGCCCTCACACCCCGGGAAGTCCGGGAACCAAAGCAGGGATTTTGGGAGCCGGGCGGGCGTTATGTGGGAATGTACCGAATGGAGTGTGAAGAACGTTCCGCATTCGGGCAACCCTTTCGACGTTTCGGCGAGGGCGACTTTCACCCATGCCGAAACCGGTCAAAAACGCACGACTGAAATGTTCTACGATGGTCACGATACATGGCGATTCCGATTCACCGGCACTCGAAAAGGCAAGTGGACCTTCGAGACGTCAAGCAATGTCCCCGGGCTAAATGGTCACACCGGCTCGGCGACTGTTGCTGAGAACCCCAATCGAAACGTCAAAGGCTTTCTGACTCATGTGGGCAATAAGTATGCAATCCAGGTAAAGGATGAAACGGATCTGCGAGGATACCTGTTCAACGCCTACATGAGCCGAGTCGAGCATCCAGCGTTTCTGGATGACTTTGGCTCCGATTTGCAGCAGGTCGAGACAAAGGCCGGGGCCTGTTTGAAGCACGCTTTGGCTAACGGATTTGAGATTGTCTTTGTACACGTCAACAACAATTGGTTCAAACTCGGGGTCAGAGAGCACAACAAACACGATAGTGAAAATCCGGACCCGTCGGCATTTCGAGTGCTGGAAAAGATTATCAAGACAATCCACGCTGCCGGAGGTCGAGTTCACATCTGGGCATGGGGGGACGAGTCGCGCAAATGGACGCCGAGGGGTGTTCCCGGCGGCATAAACGGCAAAACGGACAAACGTTTGCAGCGATACATCGCCGCGCGGCTCGGGCCTTTACCCGGCTGGACGATGGGCTACGGCTTCGATCTGCATGAGTGGACGAAAACCGAGCAGTTGAATGTCTGGGCGGCGTATCTGCACGAGCATTTCGGCTGGCAGCATCTGTTGTGTGCGAGAGGACATGTGCTCGAAGGGCCTTTTAACGTCAACTCATACGATGGATTCGGGCGAAATGTGGCGCTGACGGCAACGGCGCACGGACCGGCTGACTATAAGGAAATCGCCGAAGACATGGACGGCGATTCGGCACGGCCTCATTTGTACGAGGAAAGGCACAGCTACAAGCGCAGCGGCTTCAACCTCGACATGGACGGGACGCGACGACTGCTGTGGTGGGAGACAATGGCCGGCGGTATGGGAGGCTTCTACGGTTTCTATCCCGATAGCCCCTACCCATATCCGAATCCGGAGCAACTGCGGACACACTACACGTTCTGGCATAGGAACAATCGCTTCAGGTTGGATATGCATAGGGCCATAAGTAATGGCGCCTATGTTCTGTCGGTTCCCTCAAAGCTTCACTGCGTTTTCTACGACGAGAATACTTCGTCGATTCACATGGATTTGTCCGGAATGCCGGGCGCGCAGCCCGCAATTGCCGTGGACACGAAAAAGGAATACAAGGAAATCAAAATCGGAACGCTTAGCGCCAAAGAGCACATCTGGAAGGCCTCGTATCGCTCCGACTGGGCGATTGCCTTGGGCGACTTCGATAAGGCCGGCCCAGCCACGAAACTGCAAGACTCGGCTGGACGGATCATTGCAGACCCGGAGCATCCGCAGTGGCTCAAACGCAGCGACGGCGGGCCGTTCTTTATGTGCGGGCCGGGCGACCCGGAGGATTTTCTTTATCGCGGCAGCTTAAAGGCTGACGGAATCCGCTCAGGCGACCAGATGGAGTTGATCGATAAAATGAAGGGAACCGGGGCTAACTGCATCTACCTGATGGCGATACGCTCGCACGGCGGCGACGGCGATAAAACGCATAATCCGTTTGTCAATCACGACCCGGCAAAAGGCATCAATCCCGCCGTGCTCGATCAGTGGGAGACGTGGTTTGCCGAAATGGATAAGAACGACATTGTCATTTATCTGTTCCTTTATGACGACAGTGCGCGGATTTGGAGGACTGGCGATAGGGTAGGCAAAGAAGAAAAGAATTTTATCCATTCGCTCGTGAACCGGTTCGAGCATCATAAAAATCTGATATGGTGTATCGCGGAAGAATACCAGGAAGCGCTCAGTGTTCAGCGGGTGAAGAATATTGCCGCAGAAATTCATGCCGCCGACGATTACGACCATGTTATCGCCGTGCACAAACTCAATGGTCTGGATTTCTCGGAGTTTGCCGATGAGCGGAACATCGACCAGTTCGCGATTCAGTACAATGTCAAGACGGCGGAAGAGCTGCACGCGGGAATTGTGAAGGCATGGAAGCAGGCGAAGGGCAGATATAATCTTAATATGTCCGAGGCGGCCGACTATGGGACCGGGGCCGAGGCACGCCAAAAGAGCTGGGCCTGTGCGATGGCCGGTGCTTACGTGATGATTTTAGGGATGGATATCGCAACGACAGCCAAAAGCGACTTGGAAGACTGCGGCCGGCTGGTGCGTTTTTTCGAGTCAACCAATTTTAATCGGATGTCGCCGCACGATGAGCTTGGATTCGCCGGGACGCAATACGTGCTGGCCCGGCCGGGCGGAAGCTATATCGCATATGCATCGAAATTGCAGGGCAAAATTGGCTTGAAAAATACCACCGCGGGGGTGTATAAATTCCATTGGTTCGATTGTGCAACCGGCAGCGAGGTCACGAAGGAAAACGTAAACGTTGCCGGAGGCGACCAAAGCTGGGACAAACCGGGCGGAATTGGGAACGAATTGGCGGTATATATCGAACGTATCGGGGGATTATGAAAGGAATCCGATGGATGATATTCAAATTTTCACGACGCCGATTTTAGATGGGATTAAAATCAGGCAGTACAAAGGGATCGTAATTGTGCGGAACGTCAGGGCGATCAACATTATTCGTGATTTCTTTACTCATTTTCGCGACATCTTCGGCGGACGGTCGGAGTCGTATCAGGAAGTGATGAGGGCAATGCAGGATGACGTGATCGCCGAAGCAAAAGACGAAGCGAGAAAACTGGGAGCCAATGCCATTGTCGGTTTCTCCCTGGATTACGATAACGTCGGCTCCAAAAACAAATCGCTTCTGATGGCGTCCGCCAAAGGCACTGCGGTTGTCATCGACTGAATCGCCTCGAACGACTGAGAAGATCGAAGAGGGGATAAAGCGGCTGGCGAAGGTTATAAAAAGAGTTTTGGCAGAAAACAAATAGACCGGATTTTACGCGGGAGCGAGTCCCGGCAAGGTTTGTCGGCGGAAAAGCGTTCGGCGCTTTGCAGATGTCGTAGAGATCAGGAGAAATATCGGAAAAGAAAGCTAAGTATGACCTTGAGGAGTGTAGCAAAAAAGTGTATTTTATTCGCCCTCTTTCTCTCAGGTTGCGCATTGGCGGGATTGCCGAAGTATGCGGTTGAGACCTTGCCGCGGTACGATGCGCTGTTTTGCCATAAGAATAAAGGATGGACCGGTGCAGATGCCGTGTACTCAGTGGCGTTGAATGATACTGTGACGCTTTGGCTGTTCGGCGATACGTGGATCGGCGACGTCGTTGACGGAAGACATAAAGACGCGACAATGGTGAACAACTCGATTGCACTGCAGCATGGCAAAGATTCGTCTACGGCCACTGTTAAGTTTTTCTGGCAGACAACAAAAGAGGGGAAGCCGACTGCCTTTATCACGCCTGACGACGGGATCGGGTGGTTCTGGATATTTGATGGGATTGTCGCCGACGAGAAATTGTACCTCTTCCTTATGCAGATGATAAAGACCGGCGAAAAAGGTGTTTTCGGATTCAAGCACATTGGAACGTGGTTAGGCGAAGTGGAAAACCCGCACGATGTTCCGTCCATGTGGCGGATTAAGCAATACAAAATCCCTTTTGGGCGATATTCTAAGGACGGCAATGTATTTTTTGGCTCGGCCCTTATGAGAGATGGCGACTATGTTTATATCTACGGCAGCAGCGAGGATTGGAGTCAAGGAATGAGTGGGCGAAGCATGATAGTCGCTCGCGTGCCGCATAATAAGATGGCCGACTTTAGGCAGTGGCGTTTCTCGAGCGACGGTAAGTGGCAGGTCGATATGACAGGCCTCTCTGAGCTTTTCAATGGTACGGCAACAGAATATTCAGTCTGCTATCAGCCTTCGATCAAGCAGTACGTAGCCATCTATACAGAAAATGGAATGTCGAAAAATATAATGATGCGGTTTTCACCGGCGCCGGCCGGACCATGGAGCAGTGCTCACAAGGTTTACGAATGCCCGGAGGTTGAGTGGCATAAGACGTACTTTTGCTATGCGGCTAAGGCTCATCCGGAAATTTCGAAGAAGGATGAATTAATCATTACGTATGTTTGCAATTCCACCGATTTTTGGCAGATGGCGGCGGATACGCGGATTTATCGGCCACGTTTTTTGAGGATGAAATTTGCCACCCAGGCAAAAGGGGAACATTTTGTACACCATAAAAGGGATTGATTAAAAAAGATATGATACTGGAAGCAAGAATCTTGACTTCTTCGGCGTGTGATGCGAGAATGTCAGGTGTGAAATTGCCGGCGATGAGTTCTGCCGGCAGCGGCAATCACGGCCTGACAGCTATTTTGCCTATTTGGGCGGTAAAGGAACATGTGAGCCATTCAGACCGGAAAGACGTTCTAAAGGCGATTGCTCTGAGTCATATCATAACGGGCTATATTAAATCACATACCGGCAGGTTATCTGCTGTGTGCGGCTGCTCAGTCGCGGCAGGTGCCGGAGCCGCTGCGGGGACGGCCTATCTTATGGGGGGAGATTTACGCCGTATCGCAAGTGCAATAAAAAACTTGATCGGGGACCTGGCGGGTGTTATTTGTGATGGGGCAAAAGCCAGTTGTTCTCTTAAATTGGCAACGGCTGCGGGTACGGCGGTACAATCGGCACTTTTCTCGCTACACGGAGTCAATGTTAAGGAAAGTGATGGCATAATTGATTTTACACCTGAGCAAACGCTGAGAAATATAGGGCAAATCAGTACTCAGGGAATGATCGAGACCGACAGAATTATACTCCAAATAATGGTGGAAAAACAATTTGGTGACTACAGAAAGTGAGGTGAAGGTTATGGACAAGCTTTATGAAGATTCGGAAACGGGCTGCTGCCCGAGATTTAATCCTGAGCCGTGGGATGAAAAAGAAGTGACGTTTCAGGACAAATTATTTGTCAAAGATCACGTCAGGAGTTTCTTTCACATCCCGCTGAACTTCGGGAAAGTCATGGTCAGGAACATGGAGAAGATTCAGCGGGCCGATGCACTTGTGCCGACACCCGTTATGCTCTCGGATGAGAAGTCTCTCTGGGGCAGTGATATCTATATCGCCGTGGCCAGGGATGTGCCGGGGGCAACTATGGCGAGAATATCGGGGACTTTTCTGACGAAGGTTTTCGAGGGGCCGTACAAAAACGCCGGCAAATGGGCGCAGGAAATGAAAGCCTACGTCAAAGCAAAGACCAAAAAGATTGAGAAGATGTACTTTTTCTATACGACCTGCCCGAAATGCGCCGAGTTTTACGGCAAGAATTATACCGTAATATTGGCGAAGATTTGACAAACGTGCTTATAATAAATTTGAAAGGAAAAACCCCTCAATAAATTGAGGGGCTAAATATTATGTTTGGTGAGAGTGCGACTGCTATAACAATACTGTTTATTATCTTTGCCGCGGGTGTCGGAGCTTTTGTCAGAAAAAGAAGCAGGGACAAGTGCCTGCGGGATTTCGAGCGGAATATGGTGACGCTGGAACAGACATCCGGCAAGACAATCTGGGGTAAATTAAGGGTCGAAAATACCGGGCTGGAATTTGTATATTCCGAAAAGCACAAAGACCAGGAAGGGCACGATGAAACCAGCTACATTCTATACAAATATGAGTATCCGGATATCGCAGTGGTGATTCGTTTTCACGATGAGTTGAGCGAAAACAATAAAAGAGCAAGAGAAAAAGAACTAAAAAGGACGTATCATCCCGGGCCGTGGCGCAGGCTCAAAAGACGAATCTCGAACATTTTTCGAACTGTCAGGGACTCGATAGTGGAAATTGTCAACCTGCTGATCAGCCAGGCCAAGAAGGCCACTCCTGCGGGCAAAGTGCTGAGTTCTCAGGACAAGTACGTTTCGCAGATGAAGCAGGAACTGATGGCCTCGGCGGGGACTTCCTTCGAGCCTTTGCTGGAAAGATATATCGGCCGCAAGGTCGTGCTTAAGCTGATCAAGGGCGACAAAATATTCGAATACTGCGGCGTGCTAAAAGAATATACAGCGGAGTTTATCGAAATCATGGACGTCAATTACGCTGCCAAGCTGGGCCAGCCGACCAGGACAGCAGACCTCGTCGTACCCCGCAAACACGGCCTCATCCGACATCTGGCGGAATAATATTCATATTCGAGATAAAAGGCTTCAATGTCCCCTGCTCATGTTCGTTACATCCTGGGAGTCAAGGAGTAGCATGAGCGAGTAGCTGCTGATGTAACCTTGCGAGGGCTATGAATGTGTGTGGCCGCAGTTTCAACCGCCCCGAAGTCTTCTCCCAGCGGTATATGCTGGCTGGAGTTACTTCAAGACGCTCTGCAAACTCCGATACTGAAAGCTTGAGTTGACTTCGCAGTCTTGCCACTGATTTGCCCGTTGGTCGGATTCGCGGAAGTTCGCTGGTTTTTGTATCAATATCAACACCAAAAATATCGGCGATCCGGTCATCGGCAATGGTTTTGCCGGCACCGGCAACGGAATCAGGCAGTGAGATATCGCCGGCAATCAATTCATTTGCGTCAACGTTGCGAAGCGTGAATAACAGTTCGGGCCGGCTGTCAAGCCGGTTGCCGACGCCGTATAAAACAGCGGCAATATGTTTACACATTCCAGCCCAGTCAGGACAATTGCAGCGCATCTCGATTTGTCCCGGCAAAGGCAGTAATCCCTTAGTACGATCGGTTACTATGGACATGACATGATCGGATAATCGTCCCTGAAGCAGTTCGAGCATCGATCCAATTTGTCCGCTGCATCGGCTTTTTATCACCTTCCAGATGGAAGCCTTCAGCGGTTTGATCTTAATTTTGACGTTATAGAGTTCCGACCCAATGACAATGGCCTTGATTTGCCCGGTTTCAACAGTCAAGTGACAGACCGAGCCGTTACGCGCATAAGTTCGACCGCGAGGTAGCCGGTTTTCAAAATCAGAAAAAGACTCAAGATGTTCACACCACGCCTTGCCCCAGAAACTGCGGGCAATGGTTCGTCCTTCGATTTCGACGGGTTGAATGTTCTTGCCCTTTTTGCGAAGTTGCTGCATTTTCCGCAGAGCCTTCGCTCGTCGCTGAGCTACCGAAACATAAGGACTCCAATAGTATGCCATAGTGAATACCCTCTATAATTGAGCACGGGTGACATCGAGACGCACCAGACGCAGGATTTCATCATCCGGCAGTTCGGTCAGGTTCTCCTCACTGTTGGAGGCGAGAATTCCATCGGCCATCTTTTGCTTTTCAGAAATCAGGGCGTCAATCCGTTCTTCGACGGTGCCGGTAGTCACAAATTTGTGGACGAGGACATTACGTTTCTGGCCAATACGGAACGCCCGGTCCGTGGCCTGATTCTCGACAGCGGGATTCCACCAGCGATCAAAATGGATTATATGAGACGCCGCCGTGAGATTCAATCCCGTCCCACCGGCTTTGAGGGAAAGAACAAAAAACGGTGGACCGTCATCGCTTTGGAATTGTTCGATCAGTTTTTTACGTTTTCGCACCTGGGTTCCACCGTGCAGTATCAGCCCTGTACGGCCGAACACAACCGCCAGGTAATCCGCCAGGGGCTCCGTAATCTCACGGAATTGTGTGAAAACGAGCGCCTTTTCCTGACGGGAAGCTATTTCCTCGCAAATCTCCCGTACTCTGATGAATTTTCCGCTGTCAACAGGAGCGTATCGGCCATCGCCATTCAGTTGGCTAGGATGGTTGCATATCTGCTTCAGACGCATCAGAGATTGTAATACCGCTCCGCGACGGGCCATGCCATCCGCTGTTTCCAGCGTAGTTTTCAATGTCTGAACCGTGTTTTCGTAGAGTATTATCTGCGATTTGCTCAATCTGCAATAGCAGGATACTTCAGTTTTTTCCGGAAGGTCAGCGATAATATTGCGATCCGTTTTCATACGACGCAGAATGTACGGCCCGACCAGACGCCGTAACGGAGCAAACTGGTCATGTTCTCTTGCCTGGAGAGTCTTGACGAATGTTTTGAAAACGGTTGCGGAGCCCAGCAACCCCGGGTTGAGAAAGTCGAACAACGACCATAAATCGCCTATACGATTTTCGACCGGTGTACCGGTTAGAACGATACGCGCCTGGGCGGAAAGTTTCTTGGCCGACTTGGCTTGTCGAGTCGAAGGATTCTTGATCGCCTGGGCTTCATCGAGAATAACCAGCCTCCAGCTCACGTCCCTTAACCACGTCTGACGGGTCAACATGGAATATGTCGTCACAGCCAAATCTGTCTCAGCCAGCATTTTTTCAGGAAATTCCGCTATCCGATCTATACTGTCACGGTCTGTTTCAGCCGGATGCAGAAAGGTCAGTTTTAGAGACGGTGTAAAACGACTGGCTTCATTGCGCCAGTTGCCCAGCAGTGAAGCCGGTATGACCAGCAATGAAGGCTTGTTTGCCTGTTTCGATCTAATGTTCTTACAACACAATAGTAACGCCAGCGTCTGAATTGTTTTGCCCAGTCCCATATCATCAGCCAGACATGCACCCAAACCAAGCTCCACAAGAAAATACAGCCATGCAAGCCCTTCTCGCTGATATGGTCGCAATGTTGCCTTCAACTTCGTACCGGCATCGACCATATCAAGTGTGTCCGGCTCGCGCAGGCCGGCGAGAATCTCCCGCATCGAATCACCGGCGGAGACATACACCCACTGTGTTTCCTGATCGGCCTGCTCTTCGTGTTTCAAGTCAGCAGATGCTCCCGCCAGCATCCGCATCCCTTCGATAAATGAAACTTCACCGTTATGGGCCTGGCGGCGTAACTTTTCCCAGTGATTAATCGCCTCCTGCAGTTTTTCACTATCGATCTCAACCCATTGCCCCTTAAACAAAACCAGGCCATCGCCACCGGCGAGAAGTTCTTTCACTTCATCCGGCGAAAGCCGCTCCTCTCCGAGAGCAACGCCAACATTGAAATCCAGCACCGCATCAGCGCCGAGTTTGGATTTGCGTTTTTCCCCAATAGTGACCGAAACCGCCGGACGAACACGTTTCTTCCACCAGTTAGGCAGGCGAACAGTCAAGCCTGATTCTTCCAGCTCCGGCACATCTTTCAGGAAACGATATGCCATATTCGCTGTCCAGGCCAGTGGTTGATAGATGTCGTTGGATTCCACAAGCTGATTAACCCACTTTACCCGACTACTTGCCTGCTGGACCGGTGACAACAGCTTAATCAATGCCGAGCGATCCCTGGCGCCGGCATACTGCTCCAATGCTTTGCGAAGCGGAAGATGCTTCAGTTGTCCTCCCGAGCCAAAACCCGTGGAGTATGTTGCCATAAACGCAAAGGGATATGCTTGGTCTGCCTTATTCTCCGCCAGATGAAAACAGACCTGACCCACTTGACGCCATTTTGCCGCGTGCCTATGCAGAAATGCTGCAAGTCCGCCGGAAGAATCGATTGCTGAACGAACCCATTGATCCAGGTCCGCCCATATCTTCTGCAGAACGCTTTCGGTAATGTACTCCCCGCCGGACATCGGCGGCGCCGTCAACAGCAATGTCGAATATTCCGCCGATGAAGGCGCCTTTATAGCAATATCATTTGCCGATTCGGGTATATGACACAGTTTTGTCAAGTACTGCTCCGCCAGTCCCTGCCAGTACCGCAAAGTCAGTGAGTTGCCTGTATCATATTTCTCCGCTGCAAGATTAAACAAGCCCTCAAAACAGTCCTTTTGAAAGATCTTTTGCAGCCCACATAGAACCGTTGCCTCAGGTTGTTCGGAGATAGACTCCCAACGCAATTGCCCTGTTGGAGTAAGCCTGATTTCTCCCATTATGCTCAAAATCCATATCTATTGTTACTCGTCTGATCTACTCAGCGCAAGCAGGTTATAATCAGCCATATCAATATTCGATCAGCCGTCATATTAAGAGATGATGCTTTTCATGTCAATGTCCCTGCAGATTCAAAACGCATGTATATCAGGTGCCGTTGATTAAAAAGTGATTCTAAAATCCTTGTATTTCGGATCGGTCGGTATTTCCTGGATTCTGGTCTCTCTTAAGTAGTCGCCGAATAAGTAGTCGCCGAAATAATCTTTTATGTCCTGTAAGCAATCATCGATGTCCTGGGCCGGACCCTGGGCGAACATCTCGACGGTGCCGTCCGGAAGGTTGCGGACGAAGCCGGTGAGCCGGTGGCGATGCGCCATCCTGTGGACGGTATAGCGAAAGCCGACGCCCTGAACACGGCCGATAAAAATCACGTGCCTTGCAGCCATTTCTGATCGATTATTTAATATTGGTTATTGACTCACGGATTACAATAGTGGTATATTAATCGCTGCATTCCTCTGCTGCAAGTGAACAAATCGGCTCGGCGCCAGTAGTAGAATAAATTAGGGTTCACCGAGAGCAGGAAGTGAAGTATAATCCGACCGGTTCGAAAAAGTTATTGATTATGCTCGAAAAGACAAAGCAACAAATAGAAAGAGACGAACAGATTTATCAGCTTACCACGCTGGTAGCGGGAGATTTTTCGCTACCGGAAGTGCTGGATAAACTGGCCGAAGCGGCGGTTAAGACCGTCGGCGTCAAGGCCTGCTCGATCAGGCTGCTTGATGAAGATGCCGGGGATCTGAAAATGCGAAGCACCTACGGACTAAGCGAAGAATACCGCAATAAAGGCGTAGTTTCAAAAAACGATCCCGTGGTCAAAGCGGCCTTCGCGGGCGAAGCTGTGGTTCTGGACGATATGCGCGTCGACGGAAGAGTCAAATATAAAGAGGCGGCAATCAAAGAAGGACTTGTCAGTCAGCTTACCGTTGCGATGCAGTTCAGAGGTCGGGCGATTGGTGTGCTTCGGCTTTACAGTCCGAGGCCCGAACGTTTTGTCCAGGATAATATTAATCTTGCCAGGGTGGTCGCTTCGCAGTGCGCGGTGGCCATTACGAACGCCCGGCTATATGCAAAGGCTATCGAAGGCGCCCGGATTACCGAGCAGATGCGGCTTGCAGGGCTGATCCAGCGGAGAATGATTCCGGAAAAAGCCCCTGCAATACGCGGTCTGGACATCGCCGCGGCCTATATCCCGTGCTTCGACGTCGGTGGGGATGCTTACGATTTTCGCCGGATTAGCGAGACGCAGATTCTCATCACTATTGCCGACGTGATGGGCAAAGGAATGCCAGCGGCCATGATGATGAGCTGGTTCCGAGGGGCGGCCACGGCATACGCGGAAGGTTGCATGGAGTGTTCGGGGTGCCAGGTAGATGAGGGCTTTTTTGCCGAGAAAACGACAGATCGCTCCATGTTGATCAACCAGACGCGTACCGTGATCGGGAACTTCAACCGCATGGCGTGTGATGAGTGCAGGGACGGTGAGTTTGTAACTTTGTTCTATGCGATGATCGACGTCGCCCGGATGACGGTGACATATTGCAATTGCGGGCATGAACCGACGGTCCTGATAAGCAGCGGAAAGATTATCGACCTGGACAAAGGCGGGCTTGTGCTCGGAGTCGATGCACAGGCGGAATACGAGATAGGAACCGTCAAGTTGACAAACAACGATTGTCTGCTGTTTTATACCGATGGGCTGACTGACGCGGTCAACTTCGATAACGAAATATGGGGCAGAGAAAATCTGCTGGAGACGGCGAAGAAATTCGCCACAGGCTCTGCCGAGCAAATGGTCAAAAACATTCTCAGATACAGAAGGCGGTTTGTGGGACTTGCCAGGCAGATCGATGATACGAGTATGGTTGTGGCCAAAGTGGTTAAAGAAAATCACAAATAAAAGTGACACATTAGTGTCATCCTGAGGCGAAGCCGAAGGATCTAATCGGCGATGGCGGATTTGATTATTACAATTGACGGTCCAGCGGCCAGCGGTAAAAGCACCGTGGCCCGCCTTCTGGCTCACAAGCTGGATGCGAGCTTTCTCGATACAGGCGCCATGTATCGAGCCGTAACGTTAGCTTCGATGCGGGCCGGCGTCGATTTGAGCGATGAACAAAAGCTGCTCGATATTACGCAGACGTGCGAATTTCAATTCTCCGTTAAGGCCGGTAAAATGACCGTCCGCATCGACAACACCGATGTCACCGAGCAAATACGCAATCCCGAAGTGACCGCCAATGCCCGGTATATCGCCGCTGCGCCGAGAGTGCGAGAGGAACTGGTTCAAATGCAAAGGCGGTTCGCTGCGGACCGGCATAAAATCGTCACCGAAGGACGAGACCAGGGCACAGTCGCGTTCGACGACGCCGATATCAAATTTTATCTGACGGCTGATCCGGCCGAGAGGGCAAGAAGAAGACAGGCAGAACTGCAGGGCGAAAGTGGCGCCGGCAACCTTCAGCAGATACAAAAGGCCATCGAAGAGCGCGACAAAAGCGACGAGAGCAGAGCGGTCGGGCCGTTGAAGCCGGCCGAAGATGCGATTGTCGTCGAGACTACTAATATGAGCATAGAACAAGTGGTGGAAAAACTCACAGGATACGTTAAAGAAAAATGCTCAAAGAAAACATAAAAGTGAAATGGTTCTGGCTTGTACGCTGGATATGCAGAGTTTTTTGCATGTTATTTTTTCGCATGCGCACCTACGGCAGAGAGAATATCCCCAAGACCGGTTCATTCGTACTGATCAGTAACCACCAGAGCTATCTCGACCCGATGCTTTGCGGCGGGCCCATTCAGAGACGCGTGAAATTTCTTGCTCGCGAGTCGCTTTTTAACCACTGGTTATTCGGCAGGATGATTTCTTCGGTTGGGACAATACCGGTCAAGCTTGGCGAAGCGGACATATCTGCGATGAGGAAGGTCATCGACGTGCTCAAGCAAGGCGGGGGAGTCTGTCTCTTTCCGGAAGGTACCCGCTCGTTGGACGGGAAAATCACGCCGTTCAAGCCGGGCTTCGGCCTGCTTTGCAGGCGGGGCAACGCGGCGGTTGTGCCGGTAGTGATTGACGGCGCCTTCGAATGCTGGCCGAGGCATAAGAAGCTGTTCTCGCGCGGCTCGATTATGATCTGCTACGGCAAAGCCATACCCGCCGAGCAGGCAAAAAAAATGGACAATAGCAAACTAGCCGAAGTCTTAACCAAAACCCTGCGCCAAATGCAAAACGAAAGCCGGATAAAACAGGGCAAAAAACCTTACGATTATGGACTTCCAGACTGAAAAACGGCCCGAAAGAACATCATGCCGATAGGCAAATTGGCCTTGACGCCATGGTCTATTGTCGTTAGCCTTGAGAATACCGAATAACTATTCTCAAGAACCGAAGTTGATTTGAGGGTGTGGATCGGTATTTTCTATCAATACAAAATCCAAAAACTGAAAGGGTAACTTATGGACAATAAAGCAAAGAAAGAGACACAGGATCTGTCGCGAAGGGATTTTCTCAGAACTTCGGCGGCATTGGGAGCAGCGACTTTTGCGTCGGGAACGAGCCGGATGTTCGCCGCCGGATCCGACAAAATCCGGATCGCTGTAATCGGCTGCGGCGGGCGGGGCACATACGACACTACCAACTGCCTGAACTGTGCAGAGAACGTCGAGCTTGTGGCCATGGGAGATCTTTTCGCCGAGCGCCTGGAAAGATGCCGCAAACGGCTTACAGAGAAGCTCGGCGAAAAAGTAAAGGTAACGAACGAGACGTGTTTTTCCGGCTGGGATGCACATACAAAGGTTCTTGCCTGCGACGTGGATTTGGTGATTCTGACAGAGCCGCCGCAGTTTCGTCCGAGCCATTTGCGCGCTGCCGTCGAGGCGGGCAAGCATGTCTTCATGGAAAAGCCGGCCGCAGTGGATCCGGTAGGGGTCCGCTCGGTGATTGAGTCGTCGAAGTTGGCGGACCGCAAGAACTTAACTATTGTCGCCGGGACACAAAGCCGCCGGATGGCCCATCTGGTCGAAGGAATGAAAAGAATCCACAACGGGGATATCGGCGAAATAATCAGCGGCCAGTGTGTCAGATTAGGCGGGGGAATGCTTACGTGGTCGGAGCAGACCAAGCAACGGCAGCCGGGCTGGTCGGATATGGAATGGCAGCTTCGACGTTGGCTGTTCCTGACCTGGCTCAGCGGCGACTTTATTGTCGAGATGCACATTCATAACTTAGACGTCACGAACTGGGCGATGGGGGCACATCCGGTGCAGTGCATCGGTATGGGTGGCCGGCAGGCTCGAACCGGTCCCGAGTACGGTAACTGTTACGACCATCTTGCCGTCGAGTACGAATATCCCGGTGGAGTGCGAGTTGAATATATGGGCTCTCAGATCGACAAAGTGACCTATCGCCAGGACAACCGGGTGATCGGGACGAAAGGCAAGGCATACACGGACTCGGGCAATCTTATCATCGAAGGGGCCAGGCCGTTCAAATACGATGGGCCCAGTCCCAGTCCGGTTATAAAGCAACACGCGGACCAAATTGCCGCTATTCGTGAAGGTAAACGGTTGAATGAAGGTAAGCGCGTTGCTGAAAGCACGTTGACGTCAATCATGGGGCGGATGAGCGCTTATACCGGGCGCGCCCTGAAGTGGGATTGGGCGATGAACGCCTCGAAGCTGGACCTCAGCCCGCCGAAGTATGAGTTCGGCGATTTAGAGATGAGGCCGGTGGCGATTCCGGGCAAGACACAACTGATTTGAAATCATAAGGGTGTTCATGGTTCGTTGTTGAAACGAAAAGTTTATTAAATTGAAGGGAGAAACCAATGAAACGCTACATGCCGGTAATCGCGGCACTGGCTGTGACGATAGCTCTGCTGGTTGTTGTGACAGGCGCTTCGGAAGTGCAGAATAAGCCAATCGTGCCAAAAGAGAAGACGATGCTGTGGAACGGCAGGGATTTTGCCGGATGGAAGCTGTACACGCGCGAACCGGACCACGATGTTACGAAGACGTGGTCTGTTAAGAATGGTTTGATTCGCTGCGAGGGCAAACCTGCCGGGTATATGCGGACCGAGAAAGACTATGCCGATTACCTGTTCCACATCGAGTGGCGCTGGCCTGCAAAAGGCGGCAACAACGGCGTCCTCGTTCACATGAGCGGTGAGGACAAAGTGTGGCCTAAGAGTCTCGAATGCCAGTTGTATTCGGGTAACGCAGGCGATTTCTGGGTCATAGGCGGGCTTGAAACCGCCGAGCACGCCAAAGGAGGCAAACGGATCAGGGGGCGCAGGACCTTAAAGCTCAAAGACAGCAGTGAAAAATCCCCGGGCCAGTGGAACGCATACGATATCATCTGTAAGGACGACTGGATTGTCGTCCTGGTGAACGGCGTCCTGCAGAATGTGGCGACCAGGTGTTCGGCAAAATCCGGCAAAATCTGCCTTCAGAGCGAAGGAACCCCGATTGAGTACCGCAACGTCTATATCGAACCGCTTGAATAAATTGTCGTTAACGAGTGGCTTGGTCCCAAAAAATACTTGACTGCGGCTTCTGCAAGTGGTATACTCGGTGTTTAAAAGTAGCATAAATTTGCCGGTTCGTTTTAAAGAAGGAGGGCAAGATATGTGCAGTTTAGGCAATACTCTCGGCCTGTACAGGTTCGGCGGGAAATACGATCAGCAAACGATACCGTTCTTTGTGTTGTTGGCTCTTTGTTTCTTTTGCCCGGCGGCTCAGGCCCAATACGGCGGCGGGACCGGAACGCAAAACGATCCGTATCTGATTCGCACCGCCGAGCAGATGAATACTATCGGGGCTTCACGAGGTGATTGGAGCAAGCACTTCCAACTCAGAGCTGATATCGACTTGAGCGAATACACCGACGCCGCGTATAATATCGTCGGCACCGGGACAATGACCGAGTCTTTTACCGGTATTTTTGACGGCAACGACCATAAAATCTCCAACTTCAGCTTGGCTTCGGCGCGCCAGCGGTACACAGGACTTTTCGGGTATGTGACCGGCCAAGTCATAAATTTGGGATTGATTAATCCTGATGTCTTTGCACAAGGAAGCCATGTCGGAGCGCTGGCAGGCTACCTGGATTCGGGCACTATCACCAGTTGCTATGTAAAGGGCGCCAACGTCTCGGGCGACGACTATATCGGCGGGCTTGTGGGATCGTGTACCGGCAGAGTTAACAAATCCTACTCGACCGGCAGTGTCATTGGCGATTCGTATGTCGGCGGACTGATCGGACTGATTGACAATAGTACCGTAAACGCGTCTTATTCAAAAGCCAGTGTTTCGGGACATAGAGATGTCGGCGGCCTGGCCGGCAGAACAAGCGATGAAACAAGCGTAGTCAATAACTGCTATGCCACCGGCAGTGTCAATGGGGGTACGTACTCAGGCGGGCTGGTCGGACAAATCGAACGCGGCAGAGCCTACAAATGTTATTCAACGGGCAGTGTTTCAGGCGATCAGTACGTCGGTGGATTCACCGGATATGTACGTGTCTTGGGCGGTGCCATACACTGCTTCTGGGATACTCAAACGAGCGGCTGGTCAACCAGCCCCGGCGGAACGGGCAAAACGACCGTCGAAATGCAGACAATTACTACCTTTAGCGATGTCGGCTGGGACTTCAGGGCCATCTGGACAATCTGTGATGGGACGAATTATCCCGTGCTGCTGTGGCAGATTCCCGCTGCTGATTTTCTCTGTCCGGATGGCGTCGATTTCATTGATTTCGCCTTTTTCGCGACACACTGGCTGGACGATATGTGTAACGCGGCTAATTATTACTGTGAGGGCACAGACTTCGATAATTCCGGCTCCGTCGGTTTTACCGACCTCGAAATCCTCGCCGACAACTGGCTCAACGGCACTCCATAAAGACGGGTCTTACGTGCCGCTCATAAATATTCTCCGCCACGTTCTGCGCGATGATGGCCTCATATCTGTCCAGTGCATCCGAGAAGCGCGTCCCCATCTCCGCGGCGATCTTGTATGCGACGTGCAGAAGCTGGCGGAAGTTGGGATTGTACTGCTCGCACGATTGGTCATGCCTTAGCGCCGAGGAAAAACTCAGACCGTCCCATGCATCCACCTGCTCTGCGGTGGGCAGCTCTGTCGTGTCGATATCGATGACAGTGGCATAAGGCCCGCAAAGCTCGCCGAATCGGTGAAGCGCTTCGGTATAGACTTCTTTTGCGATTGACAAACCGTCCGGAGCCGCCATTGCCAGGCCGATCAATTCCTCCAGCCAGGTTGTTCCCGCCGTCTTGATGTGCAGCCCGGCATCGAATTTCTTCAAAGCTTCGGCGATAGGTGCGTAAATTGAGAACTTATCGCTGCCGGAATGAATGCTGAGCTTGAGGTTCTCGGGCAGGCCGAATTCTCCGACTGCAAAAGCGACGACCGCCAGGTCTTCTTCGAACTCCTTCGCAAAAGCGGTGACGTCACCGACGTAATCCACGCCCTTGTTGAATCGACCGGTAAACTTCGGAGCGATTGTTTGTGCTGGAATTCCTTCGTCGGCGATCGCCGCCAGGATAAAAAGCATTTCGACCGGCGTCTGAGGCTGGTCGGTCTCGTCCATCGAGACTTCGGTGATGAAACTGCCGGCGTCTTTGGCTTCTGCGATATGACGATAGATTCCACCCGCTTGCTTTACCGCCAGCAGGAACTTGCCTGCAATCGCTCTGATTCTTTCTTCGGTTATGTCAAGGGTATACTCAATACCGTCGATTGTAAGCGAGCCGATGTACTTGCTGTATTTCTTAACGAAGGCATCTACGTCGGCTTTATCCGCCGGCTGAGTGATAAAGTCGGCAACGTCGAGCGTGAAAAAATCGCTCGATTCGATGAACTGATCGACATTGCCAGACCCGATATGGTCGGCATCCACGAAATAGGGAACGTCCCATTGAAGGGCTTTAACCGCATCGTGGGCTTCCTGACGCGTGTCCGCCGGCTTTGTCCCGATGATCGTATGTTCCCTGTGCGACTTGTTCCAGACCGGCGTAATGCTAAGGCCCTGTTCTTTTGCCTTCATCAAGGCGGACAACTGGGCTTTTCCCTGGTGACAGAACCTGTCGCCGATTCCAAAAGAATATTTCTCCAAAATCATAAATCCGTTCCCCGTCATTCAATCAATGCTCAATCATTTTGTTGTGCTTGTCGCGAATAAAGACCTTTTTAACATTAGTAAAGCGAATCATCGTGCCGGCGTCAGGCGAAAGCGGTGCGTCCAGGCAGTCGATCAACGCATCTTCCACGTCTTCGAGGACAACGGCGTGACGCTGATCGGCCTTTTCCAATTGCAGTTCCACGTTGAACAGTTTCAGGCCCTTTACGTGACGGCAATAAAGGCCGTAAGCCGACAGTTTGCCGAACATGGAATACTCCGGGTAGTCTGCCGTTTTCTCAGGAATTTCGCGTTCGGTATCGGCCTTCGTCCCGCCGCCTTCGAAGGATAGTCTCAGGTTGCTCAGCGTGACGTTTTCTATCTTTGCTTCGGGCAGGCCGGAAATTGCACAGCCCGTCGGATTGGCTCCGGTCGCCTCGATATTGCTGATTGTAATATTACGCATGACACCCATGCCCGGCGTTTCCATATCTTTCTTGAACGGACGGGCACGATTGCCTAACCGCAGGAAGATAGGCGCCCCGACCTTGTTCATCGTGATATTTGAGATGACCACGTGGTTCATCGTGCCGCCATCTACGATTTCCAGCGCGACTCCGGCCAGGCGTGTATCATAAATTGAGCAGCCGGTCATGACAATATTCTTGAAACCACCGTTTGATTCTGTGCCCATCTTCAGTGCATTGCAGCGGCTGCTCAGGACGCAGTTGCTCACCACCACGTCTCGACATACCCTTGCCGAGGTGCTCTTGAGGACGATGGCATCGTCTCCGGATTCGATATTGCAGTCTGAAATAATGACCCTCCGGCACGAATCGATATTGATGCCGTCATTATTATGATTGACGAGACTTCTGACTGTGACCCCGGTGATTCGCACGTCATCGCAGGCTAAATAGTGCTGCACCCACATCGGCGAGTTTTTAATCGTCACATCTTTGACTGTGACATTTCGACACTGAATGAATCGAATGATATAAGGGCGCACTTTGTAAGGCCCTTCGAACGATGCGCCCTGGCCGTCGATTGTGCCACTGCCGGTAATAGCTATCCGCTCGACATTTTCGCCGTAAATCAGACTCTTGTCCGTGTAATTATCCGTATAGGACCGGAAGGCCTGGACCGTTGGCGGATAGTCTTTAAGGTCCGTACTGCCCAACAGCGTAGAACCTGCAGCGAGTTTGAGCGTCACGCCTGTCTTGAAATATATCGTGCCGGATAGAAAAGTGCCGGGAGGCAAATAAACTATCCCGCCGCCGGATTCCGAACACTTGTC
The DNA here is from genome assembly GCA_965372295.1 of uncultured Phycisphaerae bacterium. Taxonomy (GTDB): domain Bacteria; phylum Planctomycetota; class Phycisphaerae; order Sedimentisphaerales; family Anaerobacaceae; genus JAFGPJ01. The sequence goes on along the minus strand of CBDVBU010000007.1, from coordinate 2,884 downwards.
GATGGCTGTTTGAATGGACTTTGTGCACAGCATTTTACCGCCGGGCTTGGCGCCGTAATCGCGAACATCATACAATTCCTCCGCTGCGATAGCCGAACCCGCAGCCAGAAGATATATAGCCCCCACTGAAATCCACATACTGATTCGTCCCATTGTTTTTACCTCTCACAAAATGATTTTCTGTTTCCTGATTGTACTATAGATGTTTCTTCAGCCAGTTCAGCGTTTCCTGCCACATCTCGGGCGTGTATTCGTGCCCAATCCCACGGTACAGCACGCCACGGAAATTCTCTGCTTTTCTGTAGAGTTTGTAAAGATATTCCTGGAACGCGTTGATGAGCCGGACTCCGTCCGCAGGCGAGCCTCCGTCTTTGTCGCCGGTCAATGTCAGGAGCGGCCGTGGTGCAATCAGGCCGACGACCGACTCGGCGTCGATCTTTTCTTTCAGCATATTTGGCACATAGTAGTAGATGCCGTGTTGCCTGACCTGGCCGTGTGCGATGAGATTCTGATACCGCGTCAGACACGCCACGCAAACCGCCACTTTGATCCGCTCATCGAGTGCCGCAGCCCACCATGTCCGTGTAGAACCCATGCTCATTCCCATCGCGGCGATGCGCTTAGGATCGACCTCGGGGCGTGACACCAAATAATTCAACGCCAGCAGGTCGTCGCGGACCATCATCCCCCACAATGTCCGTCCCTGCCAGAGAAACATCTTGAACAGTGACTCTTCCGTCCTGCCGCCTTCTTCCCTTTTTCCCGCCGGTCCCTGGAACCGCCGCTCGCCGAAGGCATAAGCGTCGATGCAAAGAACAACGTAGCCTTCCCGCGCGAGTGCTTCGCCCGTGGCAAAATCGAGCGTCTTAAATGCTTTGCTGATCACCTCCTCCTTGCCCTGCTTGTACTTGCCGCCGTGATAGTGATTATAAAGAATCGCCGGCCCCCGCCTCTTGTGCCCGGCGGGAATCAGAATATACCCGTACACTGTGTCACCGACACCGTTATCGAAAGTAAAACGCTCCAGGTCGTAACCATCTTTCGATTGTCTCTCATGGATGGTTACTTCGGGTGTAAACAGCTCGGGCAAATCGCCGAGCAAACGCCGTAGCTTCTTGCGAAGCTCTGTCCTGCGTTTCTCCCACGACTGCACCGACCTCGGCAACGGCGTCTGGAAAGACGAAAAGCCGCCATTCAAAACCGCCGGCGGTAAATCCTTCGACATACCTGATGAAATGGACGCTAAAATAATAGGCACTATCGCAAAATTCATTTTTGTCCTCCCGAATTAATTCCTACGATGGTTTTGTTTGTCCACAGATTTTATATACAAGGTCGTATGCCTGGGCCTGCTCATCCGGGTTCTGGCAGTAGGTCACTACAATCAATTTCATCCCCGGCTTCCACAGTCGGCGGACGCTCTCGGCGATAGTCTCAGGGCCGCCGACAATCCGGGCGTTGACTACGATACCGGTATTCGCAAATGCCTCGGCAAAGGGCGCCTGCGGGTTCGGCGATGGATCCGTGGCGGCTGAAAACGCACCATCGACCATTTGCAATCCTGAGATTTTCTTCACCATCTCCACTTTATCCGACCAGTCGCCGCAACTATGAAACGTTGCGCCCCCGAAAGGCTTTCCCGCATGTTCGACAGTGTCAGCGGCAAGCTCAAGATATTGCTGTGACGATATCATCAACGCGTTATCGTCGCTCATCCCCAGCCCCTCAAAACACCGGCACGAACTATATCCATGACCGGGCCGGACCAATGCATTTCCGATACGCTTGATCTGCTCGTGAGTGAATTCTACGAGCAGCTCTGCGAGGCGATTCAGCAGCATCTTGACGGCTTGCGGATCATCCAGCATCTCGATAAAAAAGCCGGTCATCTCCACGATGTTGCCGGCGATGTTCAAGGGCGACTGTGTGTCGGTCAGTGACATTGGAACTCGCCCGCCGGTCTTGTCGAGAAAATAGTCGATCATATCGAGTGTATGTCTGCCTATGTGAGTCTGAGATACCGGCACAGGTGAATAATCGAGCGCTTCTTTGACCGAGCCAAATATCGGGCGTATAGCCGGCGCTTGTTTTTCTTTCCAGATGTAACCGGCGCCGAATGTGCCGGCCACGATGCCGATGCCGTACCAGGGCTCAAGAAAATTGGGAACATCGGCCTTGAACTCCATGCTCTTTTTCAGCCCGCCAAGCTGCCATTCTAAAGAAGCGATCATATTTTTGCAGCCGTAAGAGAAGACCTCGGCGATGCGCATTCGCCGATGCACAAGCACACCCGACTCGGCCTGCCAAAACTTGCGACACCGCTGAAGCAGCGACGCTTCGTAATCGGCATACGCCTCGAAGTCAAAAGCTTGAAGTTTCACAGGCTCTGCTGGCGTCGCCTGCACATCAATACCTGTCTGGTCAAATGTTTGGCCCGTCACCTTTCGTCTCCTTGTATGCTCATGATCAACATAGAAAACGGCAAAGCCGAATAAAGTGAGAAGACGAACATTCATCCGAGAGTCTGTATAAACAGCTCGTTCTCCAACATCTATGAGCCTTTCTTGTCCAACTATGCCCTGGCGATCATATAGACTACGGCAACAATAACTGCGACGAACGCCCAGCCGACCAGGAATCCAACTACCGACGTACGCGATGGTATCATGAATTCGAAATTGGTGTTCGGGAAGATGTTTCGCTTCTCGGGAACGACAGCATCGTCCGGCAACGTGCAGGCCGCAGTGGGCTGCTCTCCTGGCTTGATCGGGGTCCGGATCAGTGCATAGTAATTATCGAGTTTCTTTTTTGCTACCGGTTTGGTCAACAGGCTGACCGCGATGCCGCTGAATAATCCGGCCGACAGATACAGAATCATCTGCCA
>CBDVBU010000006.1:0-28615 GCA_965372295.1 uncultured Phycisphaerae bacterium | reverse complement strand
AGGGCGATCTTGATGGTTTCATAGTCTCTCATCTCGCCGATTGCAATCACATCCGGGTCCTGTCTCAAGGCCGCCCGAAGCCCCGAATAGAAACTCTTGGTATCCCTTCCGACTTCTCTTTGCCTGACAACCCCGGCTTTGTTTATGTGTACGTATTCGATTGGGTCTTCGATGGTCACGATATGCTTCTCGTTGTTTGTGTTTATTTCATCGATCATTGCCGCCATTGTCGTGGTTTTGCCCTGGCTGGTGCTGCCGGTGATCAAGACCAGTCCTTTGGTTCTGTCAGCCAGGTCTTTGACGATGTCCGGCAGAGATAATTCCTGAAGGGTCCTTGGCCGTGTGGGAAGGATTCTGATTGTGGAGCCAACCGCACCATTGAAATAGCCGATATTAATCCGGTACCTGCCGGCTTCGTCCGCCAGCATTAAGTCATAATCCAGATTCTTCTTAAACTCGGCCTGCTGTTCTTCGGTGAGCAGATCGAACGATATGTCCCGGCTCTGCTGGGCGGTCAGCTTCTCCTTTGTAATCGGGACCAGTTTTCCTCCCACCCGAAAGAGTACCGGAGCGCCGGCACAAATATGGATGTCAGTTGCCTGCTGGGCTTTTGCGTGCTCTAAGAGTTGTTTCCTGCTGATCATTGAACTCGATTCTGTATTTGCCGGTTTCTCTAAGAGTCTGTCTGCTACGACTGCACGATGTATCGATCCGGACTTCCGCCTCTTTGTCCGATGCAATATTTATCGTCACATCCAAAGCTGAATCGCGAATATTCAGTTTGCTCACATCTAATTGTATAGTTTTATCGAAGATTTCGCTACTTTTTTTCCGGGCATTTTCCTTCGCCCATACCAAACCGCTTGCCAGCAAGTTTCGCTCACATGCCCTCAGATAAGCGGTTTGCGACTGGAATTGCATTGTGTTTGCGATATCGGCCAGGACGGACATCTGGACCCCGACAACGGCGATTGCTACGATAACAAGTATCAGCACAAAACCGTTTTGTTTTGTTTTTTTCATCTCTATCTCAGTTCCTTTCCAAGGGCGCCTGCAAAATACAGGTGCGAATGAGCCATTTTCTTTTTCCACTGGCCCTTCCTCCCATATTCGAGATGGGTGTTGGTCTCGACGGCATAGCCCTGGCCGTTTCTTTCCCAAACTTTCCATTTCACGCTCGCATGAGGAATTGACCAGACTCTTGGTTCTTCAGCCTTGCCTTGCGGCGTGTCCTTGAGCTTGTGCCGAAAAACCTGGCCGTCTTTAAGCTGATAGCAGATTACGCCCTCTTTAAGTTCGATCAGGAGGACATGGTCGCTCGCAGTCTGTCCTGCGAACGATTTCAGCAGACCCGTTGCCTGGTCAATGTCCTTCTGTATCTGCCGGAGCATACTCAGCATGCTTGTGTTTTCCTGTATCAGGCGGACGGACATTGGAATCTCGCCGACAAGTGTTTTGAATAATCCGTCGAAAAAAAGGAACACGAACGGAAGAACGACGATTACTACGAGCATTTCTACTAAACTAAAGCCCTTACGCATATTTATCACTTCCCTTCGGCTAATGGTTCGTCCCTCGAAATATATCTGGACAGCTCAATTGTCACTTGCCTGCGAAAGTACCTGCCGCTTGTTGTTACTTTTACCAATTGCGCAGCCTGCCACTGTCCCTGCCCGGCGGATTTCTCGATGGACACACTGATCTGAGGCCAAATTCGGTTAAAATCTTCGTCTTCGATTGGCTTACCCGTTGCGGTGAGACTGTCAAGCTCCGCCTGGGCCGCGGCGATACAGTGCTGTCTGATTAGCTGGTAGCGATTGAACTTGGCAATACCATTCAATGAAAATGCTACACCGGCCAGAAGCATCGCCATAACGGTCAAACTGACCGCTATCTCCGCAAAGAGGAAGCCGCCGTATCTTCTTTTTTTATCTGACATAACTTTGCTCCATATAAGCACGCTACGGTATCACCATATCTGATAAACGTTCGATTATTAAAATACTCGGTGAAAATATCGCATAAACGACAAATCCCACAATCGCACCCATGACAAGGATCAGGCACGGCCACATAATGAACCTGGCAAGGTTCACACTGTAGCTGTAGTTTGAGCGGTAGAACGACTCAAGCGTTTCTAATATCGTTAGAGTGTTGCCCTGATTTACCTTCTCGTCGAACGCCCATGCCAGGGGAGAGCCTAATTTGCTTTCTCTTATCGCCACAGCGATATTGTCACCTCGTTCAACTTTTTCCAGCCATCTTTGCAGCCGCTTTCTGAAGCGATTGTTCACATCCAAGCCGAGTGTGTTTTTAATCGCGTCATTGACGGCACAGCCGGCATTCAGTGATAGACGGAGAAGCTCGACAACATGGACCAACGAATAATTCTTCTCGAAGTTGTGCAAAACAGGTAGATGCCATTTCACAAAGTCGCCAATTCGTGAAATCAGATAAGGTTCATGCGGCCGGCGGGGCCTGAATTTGATATATATCGAAATAGGGATAATCGCAATAATCAAAAGTATAAACAGGATCCAGGATAACCATGCATATTCATATCCAACAAAACTTGTAATTCCCATTAGAAATCGAGTAGCCGCCGGAAGTGCCGCCCCCTCGACCATTTCATGCATCGCCGCACGAAACGATGGAATGACAAACGTCATGACACCCAACAACATGAAGAACGTAAAGAACATTAATATCACCGGGTAAAGCGGGTGAACCGGGTGAATTTTTCTGCGTTCGTCGGCCTTGGCCAACATATCCGCCTCGATTGCCTGGATAGCAAGCGGAAGCTGATTAATCCGCTCGGCGGCAGCGATCATCGCCACTGCATAACCGGGACATTTGGGATAGCCTCGCTTGATGGACTCACTCAACGAGTAACCCTGGACCAGCCACTTTTTTATTCCGTTCAAGATTCTTGAGCGGTTGTCTGCACATCCACCTGCCGCCGACTCAAGCGCCATAGACAGTGGCAGATTCTGCCGCATACTCGAACCAATCGTCGAAATAACATAAGTGTCAGTCGCAAGCCGTGATGTTAAACCATAGGCTATGATTGAGCCTATTAACAAAGCAAAAAACACAATGCCACTAACGCCCAAAGGGCCAAATGCCGCCCCCAGAGTCACGGATAGAAGAAGAAATACAAAAAGTATAAGAATCCATTTTGCAATTATCTGGGGCCATTGTTCCGAGTCGGGCTCGCGTTTTGACATCAGCACGGCGATGATTGAAATAATGCATATGCCGGGCGCGATTACCACAATCGCGGTATTTTGATCTGCAACCCCAATGAAAATCATTGTGCCGGTAACAAACGGCGAAGTTACCAGGGCGATTGCCGGGTACTTCCACCCGAGATACATGTAAACAAGCAACAAAAATATCGTTATTATTATCAACATATTCAAACCTAAGTAGAAGATAAATTCGTTATAATTCCTATCATCGGCAAAAATATCGCAAGGATAGTTATCGCCAGAAAACATCCCACTCCGATAAGCATGACCGGTAACAGCACCGCCTGCAATCTTGCCTGGCCGCATCGTGCCTGCTCAGCGTACATCTGGCCCAGACTGTAAAGATTGTCCTGCAATTCGTTGCGCTGAGTGCCCAACTGAATCGAATAGAGGAATAGCCTGGGTATCATTCGACAGAGCTGTCCGGCCTCTAAAATATTAGCTCCCTGTTCGATCTGGGCTGCAAGGGCCTCGCTTTCAAGGATAAGCTTTTCACTTCCCGCAGCGCCCGAGCTTAACCTTAGCGATACAGGCATATCTGAACCGGCCGCTACCATGATCGCCATCCCCTCAGCCATCCTGCTGAGCATGCTGCTATGGTAAACTCTGCCGATGACCGGTATTCTCAGGAGAAGTGATTCCTTGAATCTGCGTCCTGCCGCCGATGCGGAAAGCATCGCGAACAGAGCAACTATAACGGCAATCACAAGTCCTACTGCGGCCCAAAAAGGCACCACGTTTTGAGACATATTAAAAAACAGCCTTGTAATGGCCGGCAGCTCGCCCCCGTCGGTCATTTCCTCAATTGCCGATCCGAACTGCGGGATGATGAATATGAATACGCCCGTCAAAATAATTGCCGCCAGAACCAGGATAACCACAGGATAAGTCATCGCTTCGAAAATTATTCTTCTTGTCTGGTTGGCCATTTCCAGATGTCTGTTGAGGCTGGTGAGCATTTCGCTCAATCGGCCTGTTTCGACTCCTGCTTTCAATATTCGGCCGTATAGAGGTGGGAAATGCTTCTGCCTCTTTTCAAAGGCTTTCTCAATGCTCACGCCCGCTTCAAGCTCATCGGCTATCGCATCGACCAGCCGGCGCATCGACCTCGAACTGATATCGCCGGCAAGCTCCCGCAGACCTCTTTCCAAAGGGATGCCGGCTTTAGTGATCGACGCCAACTGCTGATTGAAAAGCACAAACTCATTTCTGCCGATAGCCGTCTTGGGCTTTTTGAGCCTGGCCTTTTCAACGGAGTTTACGACAAGCTGCATCTGCTTGAGCAGTTCGTCCGCCTCTTGATTTGTGCCCGCTTCAATCGTGCCCTTCATCAGCCTGCCGGCCGATGTCAGTGCGTTGTATTCGAATGTAGCCATTTTCAATCCTCGTATATCAAACTACTTTTTCAAAACAATCTTATAGTGAACCATATCCTTTGGCCCGCCGCCCTGGCGTATGGCCGACTTCAAAACCGCCCCCTCAGAAGTGCGGTGATACTCAAACTCTTTGCCGCTAAAGATATCCTTTGGCACCACTACCTGGTTAATATCGCTAAGATTCTCTGGAAGATTTCCACCGTGTGTAGCGGCGTATTGCCGTATCGCCTCTACACATTGCAGTCCATTCAAATTGTTAACGAGACGTTTTGAAATCATCCGAGTACGATCAAGAGATGAAGCCATTTGTTTCTCAAGTTGTTCACGCAAGAGCTCGTTCGAGACTGAGCCAAGACCAACCTTCCTCTCATTCTCTATTGCCTTTTCCATGTCGATAAGCGGTCTGGGCAGAGCAGCCAGCGCCTGATATAAGTTCGGCGAATCTTTTCCCTGCAAATACTGTTCGACCTCTCTGCACATAATTCCACCGATAGCCGCTCCCACTAAACCCTGAATAATCGTCGGACCTTCTCCCAAATGCCTGGCCATTCCGAATCCTGTGCGCATCGCGATAGTAGCTCCCTGGTACCCTCCCCGGCTTATTTCCAGCCTTGCCCACAATTCAAGAATATAGGCGAGCTTCCGATACTCGGTCAGATTCATTGGCTGGTCCCCAGGCTTCCACTCAGGCCAGTTACATTCTTTGCACCTGGTTGCCTGCGCCACGAGCTTAAGAGGCTCCAGATATTTCTGCAGAGTTGTTTCTGCCTTCTGCTGCGGCAATTGTTCGACCGGTAGCTTCAACCACTCCACAACCTGGTCCTGATTGAAGTCTTTCGGTATCGATTTAACCGCCTTTTCGTACAGCGGCACCGCATCGGCGTCGATTTGATCCTCAGCTTTTACCACAAGCTGGTATTTCTGCTCAAGCTCGCCGGCCTTTGCCGGATAAATCGTTATTTCAACCAGGCCTTCAGCGAAACGGCGTGCATCCACTGGAACTACAGCTATAAACAGAACGATAAAACAGGCAGAAATGTCTTTTGTCAGTTTGCCTGTAGATGTCACTGTATTACTTTTGAAGGTCACCATTATATTTTTTCCTGTTTATTACAGAAAACAGCGGTATATTCTGAGCTTTATTCTTTGAGGCTTAATTCATATCGCACCGCGTATCTACCCTCAGAAGCTTCGGATGCTTCCAGCTCAAGAACAGCTTCGGAGTTGGTGCTCTTATATGAAAACGGTTCTTTTGTCACAGGGTCAACCGGTATCTTGACGTCAGTGACGTCACTGAGCTTTTCCGGAAATTTGCCGTTGTGTGAGCCGGCATAGAGACGTAATCCCTCGATGCATTGTAAAGCGGTAATTTTACGATCAACATGATTCATCTGTTGCAGAACCCTGTTATGTGCAGGTTTTAACTGTTTTTCAAACGCTTTGCGCATCAGAATGTTATAATTCTTGAGATTATCTGTTTCAATTTTGATTGCTTTTGTCACATCTACAAGTGGTTGTGGTAAATCTTCTAAGGCCCAGTAGAGATTCGGTGCATCAGACTGAATCCATTGTTCAATCCTACTTTGATTTACTGCCGCTATAGCAATACCGACTAATCCCTGAATCAGAGTGGGCGCATCACCCAGATGCTTCGCCATTGTAAGAGATGTCTTTAAGGTTTCTCCTGCCTTTTCATATCGGCCTTGTGCGATTTGGAGCTTAGCTTGTACATCGAGAATGAAAGCAAATTGCCGATATTTACTGAGGTCACCCATAAGCTGTTGTTGAGCCTGCCCGGGTTTTATGAAAGGCCAGTTGCACTGTTTAGACCTTGTTGCCTGAGTTAATAAATCTAAGGTAGGTTCGAGCTTCTTGAGCACCGATTCAATCTCTTTGACAGGTAGCTGGTCGGGCGGCAAACGACGCCAGTCGGAAAATTGTTTCGGCTGATAATCCTGCGGCAAAGATTGAATCGCTTTTTGATATAAAGGCACCGCATCGGCATCGGTTTGCTCTGCAGTTGCTGGTAAGAATCTATATTTCTGCACGGCTTCTGTTGCTTTGGACGGAGAGAAAGTTAATTCAGTCCATGGTAAAGCCCGTCTTGCATAGGTTAAAGATGTAAAAAATAACAGGATGATAAAAATTGCTGTAAAGCGTTTCATAATATTTCCTCAAGTTGAAGGATCATCCGGGACTATTCCACAAACATTATTCAACTCATCCTGCGTTGTGATTCCCTCGTTGATCAGGCGCTCGCCGTCGGCCAACATCGTTGTATGACCTCTTTCTTTGAGGATACTCTCAAGCTCATCCAGGTCGGCCTTGGCTAAGACGGCTTTTCGTAGTTGACTTTCTAATTGAACCATTTCAGCGATCAGGAAGCGGCCTTTGTAGCCGGTATTGAAGCAGTCATCACATCCTGTGGCCTTAAATGAGCCGGTTTCCTCGACCTTCTGTTTGCATTTGGGGCAGAGTCTTCTAACCAGTCGCTGGTTCAGGACTGCCGAGACGCTGGATGTGACCTGATACGGCTCGATACCCATCTCCAGCAGCCGCAGCAGGGCACCGGCGGGCGAGCCACTGTGCATTGTGCTCATCAGCAGGTGTCCCGTCAATCCGGCTTCGATAGCGATCTTGGCGGTCTCGGCATCCCGGATTTCCCCGATCATCAGTACCTGCGGATCCTGCCGGAGAAGTGATCGCAAAGCGGTCGGGAAAGTCATCTGGCCGTGCGGCGTAATCTGGACCTGCGTTGCGCCATCGATCCTGATTTCCACAGGATCTTCGAGGGTAACGACGCTCTTGCCGGCATAGGATTTTAGAATATGCCGCAATAGGGCGGCAAGTGTGGTGCTCTTGCCGCTGCCCGCCGGGCCGGTCAGCAGCAAAACCCCCTGGTTCTTGGCAGCAATGTTTTTAAGCCCTGTGTATAACGGTTTTGAAAAGCCAAGTTGACCAAGTTCCAAAAGCTCAGCGTTGTTATAGAACAAACGCACGACTGCCCTTTGGCCGTGTATTGTTGGAAAAACTGCCAGCCGCTGATCCATAACTCTGTCGCCCTGACTCTTGCTGATTTCGATTCGGCCTTCCTGGGGGATATCATTACGATAGGTCAAAAGCCCCCCGAGAACTTTTAACCTTGCAATAATGTTGTCGGAAATCGTGCCGGGCAGCTTTTCGACGGTATTCAGAACGCCATCGAGACGGAATTTTATGGCTAATTCTGCACCCGTAGGCTCGAAATGAATATCGCTTGCACCGCATTCTACGGCTTTTGTGAGCAAATCATCTACCAAAGACACAACATCCTTTGCATTCTCGGATTGTTCGTAAGAGCTTTTATTAGAATGACTTAAATCCATGTTTCTGTGTTTTGACCTTGATGATTTCTGCATTTATCAACTCTTTGTACCACAGCATAAGACGCAACAGCACTACAAAAGTTATCCAAGAAAAAGCAAAATTTTTCATATATTGTGAAGATTTTTGTTAACATATTATTTAGTGTTGCGTCTTAATAGGTAGAATAAGGTAACAAAGTATGAATTGACGCTCATGTTTAGCAAGGCCATAAGTTACGGATCTGTTTGGGATTACGCAACCTCTGAGTCTATCGTCGAGAGCCAGCGATGGATACTCTCTACGATGCAGAAGTACGGCCAGGAATTGGTCACGATGCTCTGGCGAATTCTGGGCAACGAGCAGGATGTTTGTGATGCTTATCAGGACACGTTTCTGCAACTGGCCCATTTCGAAGGGGGGCAAAAACCTGAACATGTAAAAGCGTATGTTTTCCGTGTGGCGAACAACGTCGCGGTCTCGATGTTAAGACGCAGGATTGCCGAGAGAAACAGACTGCCCATGTCTGTGACCGCGGGAAAGACAATAAGCTCGCCCGTTAAAGAGCTCGATTCCAAATACCTGCAGGAAACTCTAAGAGACTGTATAGCTCAATTGCCCGAACATCTGAGAAACGTCATTACACTACGCGACCTGGCGGAATTGCCTTATCCTCAAATCGGCAGGATATTGGGTATATCGGCAGCAACAGCGAGGGTTTATCGATGCAAAGCCGTCCAGCTACTGGCAGTGTGGATGAGTAAAGAAGAATGAAAATGATAGAAATGAAAACAAACAATAAGTGCAGGCGGATCAGAGCCTGGCTGTATACAAATATAAGCAGAAGTTTCGGTCCTGAAGCAAATTGGTTACACAACCATATTATGCATTGTCCGAGATGCCGGCGGAGACTCATTTCCTGCGGTAAAGTTAATCTTGCTTTATCGTTCATGAAAAGTCAGCCGCATGGGCTTGATTTGCTGATGCGTGCAAATACGCAGGCCGTGGCCGTACTCAAGCATAGTCTCAGACGTGAGCCGAAAGCTCAGAAGCTTAAAAGAAAGCTCCCCGAACCAAAGCTGCTGGAAAGGTGTAGTAAATACGGGTATTCTGTTGCGAATTTAGCAGCCTGCATTGTAATCCTGTTGCTTATGAAAATTGGTGTTTTTTCCTCCATGGATAAGTTTCATAACCAGGGTCAACAAGTCATGAAGCAGTATTACGCCAGACAGGTGGGTGAAGACCTGGCGGATGAGGTTTTCCCAGAAGACACCAAGCCTCCATCATCTGCGAATTCTCATGGATTTGCCAATGCATAGTAGAGCCTATCCAAATAACGGTTCGCTATCACTTGTCATGCTGAACGCAGTGAAGCATCTGGGTTGCGAACGGTGATATCAAACCCAGATTCTTCGGCTTTGCCTCAGAATGACAAACGCTAAAGGGTAATATCGGATAGGCTCTAAGCCCCAACTCAAGCATTCCTCAATTAATTCCAATGATCATTTCAATTAAAATAACTATATATCACGACTTTCAGTAAGATTCTATCGGACGTAGAAAAAGTATTATTTTTCTACCGTGAGTTGATTTGATTAGCCCCGAATTATTCCTTATATTTTATTTAACGCTTCTCATGGAGGTTTTTATACGCTCACCCGCAGAGGTGATGCATTTTTCGTTTTGGATACACTATCGTTAGTCCTCTAAAACAGGAGCGTTTGACCAGGTTCGGAAATATTAAACGTTTAGAACTGGGGGTATTATAGAATCATGGCACGGATTTTTGGATTTAAAATTAAAGAGCAGCGGACCTGTAAGAACCAAATTGGTGGCCATTCGGATTATGGCGACGATGACGATAGGGAAATCAACGGTCTGTCGCAACTGTATAGCCCGGAGCAAGAACAAGAACAAGAGAGTGCCGCTCAGATTCGGGACGAGGCGGATGTCCTTTCCGAAATGGGAAAAATTACGGGCGAACAGATCTCCGAACTCAGGCGAATACAGAAAGAAAGAGCTAATTGTGATGTCTGTCAATTAATCAAGGAACTGAACTTAGCTCATGAACCGGATATCTCGATAGCTCGGGCAAATCTTTACGGATGCGAATTTCAAAGGATCGAGCCTGAAAAGGTAGATAAAAGCATTTTCAATAAGCTTGACCTTGAATACATAAAAAGCAACCGCATCATGCCCTTCGCGGTCAGGGATGACATCCTCGTTGTAGCAACAAGTCGTCCCGCCGACCTTTTCGTTATCGAAGACGTTAAACGGCAAACTCAGATGAACACAGAGACAGTCGTATGTCTGGATGAAGATATAGATAAAGTCTGTGACACCTTCGATAACGAACAAATCGATTACGATATTGATGATATCATTAATGATATGACAGATGTCGAGGTTGTGCAGGATCAACAAGAGGAGTCTGATGACCTCGAAAAAATGGCAGGCCAATCGCCTATTATCAAATTTGTCAATTATCTGATTAGTAACGCGGTACGCGATGGGGCCAGTGACATTCATATCGAGCCCAAGGAAAAGTTCATGAGGACAAGGTATCGCATAGACGGCGTACTTTTCGAGATGAAGCAGTCACCGTTGAAGATGCATCCCGCGGTTGTCTCACGAATTAAAATTATGGCCGACCTCGATATTTCTGAAAGGCGGTTGCCGCAGGACGGCAAAATCAAGGTTTCCGTAGGCGGCAGGGCAATAGATTTACGTATCTCGACACTGCCGACTAATCATGGAGAAAAGGTGGTTATCCGAGTGCTGGATAGTGAATCCATTACGCGAGGCCTTGAGCAGTTGGGTATGGAGCCTGATGTGATGGCAGGTTTTGACGGACAGATAGCAATGCCTCACGGGATTTTACTCGTTACCGGCCCGACCGGTTCCGGCAAGAGCACCACACTGTACTCAGCTCTGTCCCAGATGGACGGCGATAAATTGAATATTTCGACCGTTGAGGATCCGGTTGAATATGAACTTGGTTTCTGCAATCAGGTTCAAATTAACGAAAAGATCGGTCTGGATTTTGCTTCGACGCTTAGGAGTTTACTGCGTCAGGACCCTGATGTGATAATGATAGGAGAGATTCGCGACAACGAGACCGCCCGTATAGCGGTCCAGGCGGCTCTGACGGGTCATTTGGTTTTATCGACGTTGCACACAAATGACGCGGCCTGCAGTATTACAAGACTGGTTGATATCGGCATTGAGCCGTACTTGATAGCGGCTTCGTTGAACGGAGTGCTTGCACAGCGATTGGTGAGAAAGATTTGCCTGAAGTGCAAGGAGGTATATCAGATGTCGGAGCACATGGCCAGATATGTGGAAAAGGCGGGAGTCGAACCGGGCGAAATTTATCATGGTGCAGGCTGTGATGATTGCCGAGGATCAGGCTATTTAGGCAGGGTTGGTATCTATGAGTTATTGATTATTGATGAACAGTTCAGAGATATGATTAATAAGGACACATCAGTGAACAATATGCGGCGAACCTTTCATGAAAGTGACCGGCGCAGTTTGTTCGATGACGGTATAATGAAGGTAAGGCAGGGCTTAACGACAATGGAAGAAGTACTGCGTGTAACAAAAGTGTATGGTGAAAACGAAAACGAAGCTTTTGTTGAGAACAACAATCCCGAATCATGATGAGAATGTAAGTGCAAATATTTCCCACATTAACCAAACGGGATGTCAAAGCTGATAGTTAATGATTGAAACTTAAAATAATGCTTAAGAAATCTCTTATTATTGGTTCAGTATTCCTGCTTGCCGGCGGAACCATGTTAGGGTGGATTCTTGCCGAAAAAGAAAAGCAACAACAGGAAGTTTCTCTCTATAATCTGAAGTATGGCGTGGATACGGATGATTATGTAAAGCAGTATGAAGAGTGGTTGCAGGCATCGCCGCGGGAGAGGTCCGAGTTACCCCCGATATTGGAGAACAATGGCAAGGCCATGACAAGAGAGCAACTCTGGCAAGAGCAGCAGGAGAGGCTCAAAGCCGATCTACGTAAATTGGCTACTGGCGAAATAGCCGTCCATCCTTTTGCAGATGTTCTTTACGGCGATAACTGGCAAAACGAGCTCAGCGAATACAAGAAACGAAATGAGCTGAACGAATATGTTATGACTAGTTCTATTGTGTGTACAACTATGGGAGGCAGTATTTATGCCTGGTGGTTGTTGTTATGGATGGCTCGCTTTATAATAAAATTATCATCCAGTTCGAGATGCTTCCTCGTCAAGACTATTGGAACTCTAAAAAAAGTTGAAAGCAAGAAACAGAATGCAGTCGGTGATAAAGAGTTGCCGCAAGAACAGGAAACTCAAGAAAAACAAAGTCAACTTGATAAGGATTTGAACGTTTATGTCAATTCTGACCGGCAGAATCCGCTTCCTGTTAAGTGTGGGCCTAAAACTGTGGAAAGAGTGGCATGCAAAGAGAAGGTATCGAATGGTACTGAGAAGATCAGCAGGCTGTTTACCGATGAAAAATCTGCTGTCATCAAGACAACCCCTAAATGGGGGGAAAAGCATTCCGAGACCGCTGAGCATTCAAAACCGCTCAATAGCGCCATTAACGAGCTTACTCAACAGGTCTCAGCCATTCGTGAATACGCGGCTTGCCAGCAGGACAGACTGGAAAAGCTCCAGGATGGTTATGACTGGAACATCATCAGGACTTTTTGTCTGCGAGTTATCCGCTGCATTGATAATCTTGAAAGCCGCATTAGTCGGATCGGTGAAGAGGATGCCAAGGCGATACATCTTGAGGAAGTAAGGGACGAGTTAATCTTTGCTCTGGAGTCAAGCGGTATCGAGCAATTTGAGCCGGAGATAAACAGCAAATATCGAGGACAGGAAAAGTACGCTGAAGCCGTCAAGGACAAGCAGCAAAGCGACAACCCGGAACAGGCGGGTGAAATTGCAACAGTAATCAGACCAGGCTATCAATACTTTATTAACGAAGGGAACATCAAGGTGGTTCGCCCGGCTCAGGTCAAGCTGTACGCTTGATAATTGAATTGTGAATCGATTCATGATTTACCGAACCACAAAATAGGGGGTGTAAAATGACTAATATAGTGGGAATAGATCTCGGTACGACATTCTCGGCGCTATCGATTCTCAATGCTATCGGCAAGCCGGAGATGATCCCAAATGCTGATGGTGAAAGACTCACTCCATCTGCAATTTTCTTTGACGAGGAGAACTCAGATATCGTCAGGGTAGGTATCGAAGCGATCAATTCAAGGCATCTGAACGCTCAACGATCTGTTCGATGGATCAAGCGACATATGGGAGATACCAAATATCAGAAAAAAATAGACTCGAAGGACTGGACCCCTGTGGAATTGTCCGCTTTGATTCTGAAAAAGCTCAAGCAGGACTGCTCTGTAGAACATGGCGATATTTGCGATGCCGTTATTTCCGTTCCCGCCCACTTCGATGAAGTCCGCAGAAAAGCAACCATGGAAGCGGGAACAATAGCCGGTCTGAACGTAATTGGAATTGTCAACGAGCCTGTGGCTGCCGCCCTGTATTATGCTACCAATCGGCAGGTTTCGGGAAAGGTCCTTGTCTACGACCTCGGCGGTGGAACATTCGATGTCACTATAATGGATGTCAAGGGGCATGAAATGAAGATTATTTGTTCTCAGGGCGATCATGCACTCGGCGGCATCGACTTTGACCAGAAAATATTAGAGATGTTGGAGCAAAAGTACAAAGACAAGTTCAATGCCGATCTGATCGGTTCAGATGAGGACCGAGCAAAGTATGAAGATGAAGCCGAGGATATTAAAAGGACTTTGTCCCGACGTAATGTTGCGAAAAAGATGCTCTACGGCCCTGCTGGAAATATGAGAGTGGAAATAACCCGAGAGATGTTCGAAAAAGCGATTTCTCCCTTAATGGATCGCGCGGACATCCTGGTGGAAGTCGCCCTTGGCGAAGCAGGCATTGAACCAGGTGAAATTGACAAAGTTCTATTGGTCGGCGGAAGTACTCGAATACCGCTGGTCCAGCAGCGCCTCGATAAAATGTTTGGCCATACACCGGAGACGGCGGTGAATGTCGATGAATGTGTGGCACTCGGTGCTGCTTTGCACGCTGGATTGACAACGCTAAGAGAGAAACCCGATACCATGCCGGCAGGAATTTCCGGCGGCCTGATGGACATAAACCTGACCGACGTTTGCAATCACAGCTACGGTACTATTTGCGCTCCCATTGATAAGGTAACAGGCCGGCGGGTAATACAAAATCGTATAATTTTGAATAAAAATACTCCGTTGCCGTGTGAAGCATCCCAGACGTTCTATACTCTCAAGAAGGGGCAGGCGGAGGTTGAAGTGACCATTACGCAGGGTGAAGGCAACGATGTCGAGTTTGTTAATAAGATTGCGACGTATAAATTTGAGCTACCTCCGGACAGACCTGCGGAATGCCCGATCAAAGTCACTTATAGCTATGATGTAAACCAGCGAATGCACTGCAAGTTCGAAGACCTGGAGTCTGGCAGAGTGTTCGAGGTCGATCTTTGCCTGGATCAGGACGGCAAAATATCCGAGAGCAACAATAAAGACAAGAACAAGCAACTCTCTGCCGTTGGCAGGTCAAAAGTCGAGTAATAATGTATGCGGGTATGTAGATGAGCAAACTTCTGATTCCAGTTTCGATTATGCTGGCGGCATCTGTGGCGATAATTTTCCCCGGTTTTATTGGTCGCTTCAGACTTAGAGTCTTGGATTATTGGTCAAAGCTTTTAGATCTGGTTGATAGTGCCGTATTCATGGACTTGGCAAACGAGCTAAGAATGCCGGGCCAGTTTGGCAAAATCAAATCCCGGCTCTTGCATCAGGCGGAACCTGACCGGTTTCAGGAATCTTCCCCGCCGATTGATATGAGAGTACTGAATTGCCGGATACAATGGACAAAACTGGAAGAAGAAAATAACGTATATGATGCGTTCAGTCTGGAAATTTGCGGCTCTATTCATGCTCCGAGTGATAATTGCGACACGACTTTGCAGATATCAATCATGGATGTCACGGATGGGGCGACCGACGCCAAAGTTGTGCAGTCCCGACTTCCACAATGGTCATCACAGGATGGACCGGATCCATCCGCATTTTGCTACAGAGCCAGACTCGGTAAACTTCCTCACCGAGTCACCACTTTGCCGGAATGGACGGCTATTGCACAGATTCGTTTCGATTGGCTCCTGTTCCCTCGCAAAGGAAAAAGGCAACTGCAATTCACTACGTCGATCATGTCCGCCGACAGCAATCAGGAGATTGCCTGCACGCAGTGTTCGTTTACCTGCGAAAATCCCGCCTTCGGATATATGAACCTGCAGGAAAATATCGAGCGGACAAATATCCTGGCAGTTGCGCTCGCATTCGCTGTCAGTGCGGCTGACAACAAATTATATGACTGTGAGATTGAACTGATAAAAAACTGGGCAAGAGACAACATTCTGGAAAATTCCGCGTCTGATAAGGATGAACGCAAGCTCGACAAGGCCCTCGAAAAAACCATTACCTTTTTCCGCGGCGGCAACAATCTCGACGCTTACAAGATATGTGACGAAATCGTCGGAATTGCTCCTATAGGCCAGCGATACGATATTCTGGAGCTTTGCCTGTATGTAGCGCAGTCAAAAGGCTCCGCTACCGCCGAAGAATTAACTTTCTTGAAAAATATGGCAGAATGGCTCGAAGTCGACTCCGACAGATTTCGCATCATGATGGAAAAAGTCCTTCCGGTTGACATGCATGAAGTCAGAGATGTAGAGGCCATCCTTGGGATTACTTCGGATATGAGCAAAGAGAGGGTTCGAAAACACCTGAATAAGGAATACAGCAAGTGGAACTCGCGAGTAACAAATGCTGATCCCGGTATTCAAACTCAGGCCGACCAGATGCTCACGCTGATTGCTGGAGCAAAGAGTCAATACACAGCCGACAACACCCTTGTTTCGTAAGAAGCTAACAGGGCGGCGGTTTATTAACATACCTCAAATTCAAATCCCCATCCATTATCTTATGCCTCGGTAGAAAGCCTGTCGAAACTGGAAGTCCTGTTGCGTATGCCTGGTTGATACGTTATCATACTCGCTATGAAAAATGCCATTAGAATTGTTTTAGCGTTTATTGTCATTGTTGCAGTGTGTGTGCTTTTTGCAGTGTTAATCATCAACCGGCCCGAACCCGGCGAAGATCAGGCGGTTACGGAACCTGCCAGGCCAAAGGTCACAGTCGACGACCGAAGCAATTGGCCTATGTTCAGGGGCGAACACGGTCTTTTAGGCAGAGCATCGGGAACACTGCCTGATTCGCTCGCCGCCGTTTGGAAATTCAAAACGAATGATTCTATTAAATCTTCGCCGGCCATCGTTGACGACCTCGTTTTCGTAGGTTCATCGGATGATAATATTTATGCGATAGACCTGGAAAGCGGACAACAGGTCTGGACATACAAAACCACCGATGCAATTGAGGCATCACCTTGTGTAGTCGAAGGATTTGTTTTCATTGGTTCACTGGATGGTTTTCTGTACGCTCTTGACGCAAAAGACGGCTCACTGAAGTGGAAGTACGAGACGGATGGACAGATTCTCGGAGCTGCCAACTGGACGCGCAGCCCGGACGGCCGGATATGGATACTTGTGGGCAGCTACGACAATATACTGCATTGTGTCGATTCGACAAGCGGTAAAGTCGTCTGGACTTACGAAACGGATAACTATATAAACGGCTCGCCCGCAGTCAGTGACCAAAAGGCCGTGTTCGGCGGCTGCGACGCAATGATTCACGTCGTGTCACTAATTGACGGCAGCAAGGTAACGCAAATTGACAGCGGTTCCTACATTGCAGCTTCCGCAGCGTTCCTCGATGGAGAAGTCTACGTCGGCAACTATGATAATATCTTTATGAAAGCCGATATTGCCGCCGGAAAAGTCGTGTGGGAATATGCGGGAAGCGATGCTCCATTTTTTTCTTCGCCCGCCGTCGGCGAAACCGTAGTTGTCTTCGGAGGGCGCGACGAACGTGTACATTGCGTCGGACGTGACGACGGGAAAGTCGTCTGGACATTCCAGGCGCGAGGCGAGGTCGACAGCTCGCCGGTGATATGCGGCGACAAAGTGGTTGTAGGTTCGGAAGACGGCCGGCTTTACATGATACGGCTATCGGATGGAAGTGGCGTCTGGTCGTATGAGATAGGCCAACCAATCACTTCTTCCCCGGCCGTGGCCAGGGGAATGGTTGTTGTCGGCTGTGACGACGGTTATGTTTATGCCTTCGGTGCCATGCGATAGAATCGAAGCGGGTGCTACTGAGCCTCGATTTTTTAAAAGCACATTGAAACTCAAGTTAGGTGGAGTCAAAGAAATGGCACAAAAAATATGGATTCTCTCGATTGCGGCATATCTTGCTGTACTTGCCCCTAAATTTTCAGATGTATCTGCGCGTGAAATTCATGTGGCAAAAACAGGCAGCGATTCTGGTTCAGGCATCCAGGCCAGCCCATTTCTGACCATAAACAAAGCAGCTTCCATTGCCGAGCCTGGAGATATCGTGACGGTGCATGCCGGCACGTATCGCGAATGGATCAAACCGCCCCGGGGCGGCACCAGTAATAGCAATCGCATCATATATTGTGCCGCAACGGGCGAGAAGATTTTAATAAAAGGTTCCGAACGTATCACCTCCTGGACACATCAAAACAGCGGCGTTTGGCAAGTTGAGTTACCAAACTCGTTTTTCGGCGATTACAACCCCTATGCCCTAAAAGTCTCCGGAGGCTGGCTGAATTACGGCAAGTGGTATCATCGTGGGGATGTCTATCTCAATGGTGAAGCGTTTTACGAAAAACAGACAACCGAAGAAGTAAACAAGGCCGAGCAAAGCTGGCATTGCCAGGTGGATGAAAAAGTAACGATTATCCGGGCGAACTTCGGCAAGGCCAATCCGAACTCGGAACTGGCCGAGATTAACGTTCGCGAGAGCATCTTTATGCCACAAATCACGGGCTTGAAATATATTACTGTCGATAGCTTTCATTTCATGCATGCGGCCGCGAACTGGGCCCCACCGGTGTTGGAACTGCAAACGGGGGCTGTCGGCACGCGGATGGGAAAACACTGGGTCATCCAGAATTGCATAATCACCAACGCCCGTTGTGTCGGCATCATTCTGGGGCATGCCCCGGGTGTGGATTACAGCGATATCGAAGCCTATGGAGACCACATTATCCGCAACAATATCATACGTCGCTGTGGACAGGCGGGTATCGCTGGCCAAAAGGGAGCGACTCGCTCAGTTATATCAGGCAATTTCATCGAGGACACGAATTACCGTAAAGAATTCGGCGGCTGGGAAACAGCGGCAATTAAGTTTCATAACAGCGTGGATACCGTAATCAGCGGCAATCTGATCCGCGGCGTTTTTCGACAAGAGCAGGGTGCTTTTGGAATTTGGATCGACTATGCCAACCAGGGAACCAGGATCACGGGCAACGTCATTTACAATACGCAAGCCGCTACCGTTTTTCTGGAAATGAATCACGGTCCCACCCTGGTCGACAACAACATTCTCATCGGAGAAAAGGTTCGTAGTAATTCCGAAGCTACGGTCTTTGCCCACAATCTGTTTGTCGATTGCGGTTACCAATATAACCCGGACACGAAACGCCGCTCCGCATATTACACTCCACATACGACGAAATCGGTCGGGACTAAAACCGGTACTGCGAAGGATGAAAAGTGGTTCAATAATATATTTATCCGGCAAGGTCTTGATGATGTCAAAGACGCTCCAGGCTGCACTTCAGATTACAATATTTTTTTAGAGGGAGCGGGGAAGAGTTCCTTTGGTGAGGAGCACAGTATCGTTGATCCGTTTGTGACGGGATTTACTTATGAGAGTCATCCTTTGGGTGTAACGATCAAATTTTCTCTGAATGACTCAGCTTCCCATCTGAAAGGACCGTGGGTTGATGCCGAGCTGGTCGGTGTCTTTTCAACGGTCGGGCAAACCATCGAAGACCGTTCCGGCAATCCCATCAGAGTGGATACCGACATCAACGGCAAAACGTTTGCAGATCCCATCGCCGGACCGCTGGTAAATATTCAACAGGAAAAAAATACGTTTGAATGGATGTATTATAATGCTGAATAAACATTTCTTTGTCGGCATGTTTTGTTATAATGCCTCGGCATGAGAATTATTCAAATTACACCAAGTGCGGGAGACAGCTTCTATTGCGAGAACTGTTTGCGTGACGCCGCCCTTGCCAAAGCGATAATAAAGCTGGGGCATGAAGGCCTGACGATTCCCCTTTACATACCGCTGCCGAGCGATCAAAACGATTCGGCCGGCATCTCTCCCATTTTTTACGGCGGCCTCAATGTATATCTCCAGCAGAAATCGGCTTTCTTCCGCGGGACTCCCCGCTGGTTTGACCGCCTGTTTGATTCGCCGAGGCTTTTGAAGTGGATCAGCCGCATGGCGGGGATGACAAGTACAAGAGATTTGGGAGAAACAACGATCTCAATGTTGCGCGGCGAAAAGGGCCGGCAGATAAAAGAGCTGGACAGGCTTGTCGAATGGCTGGATACGCAGGAGAATCGACCTGACATCATTTGCCTGTCCAATGTTCTCCTGGCCGGATTCGCCAGATCCATCAAGCAGAAGCTTGGCGTGCCCGTGGTGTGTCTTCTACAGGATGAAGACGGATTTTTAGATGGACTGGTATCGCCTTATTCACAGCAGGCATGGCAGATACTCGCGGAACGAGCGGACGACATCGATGCGTTTATCGGTGTAAGCAAATACTATACCCAAACAATGCAGCAGCGGCTGAGGCTTAGCCCGGATCGAACTCATGTCGTATATACCGGGATTTCGCTGGATGGATATGAATCACATGTAGCCCGGTCGGAAGTTCCCACTATTGGATATCTTTCTCGAATGTGTTCTGAAAAGGGATTAGATACACTCGTGGATGCTTTTCTTAAATTGAAGAAAAATGAAAAATTGAGAGAGACAAAACTGCGTGTCGCAGGCGGCAAGACATCCGACGATGAAGCTTTTTTGAAGAAGATTCGACAAAAGTTGCGCTCCCGTGGCGTAATTGACGACGTCGAGTTTCTGCCGGATTTCGACCGCGAAGCCAGAATTGCATTTCTGAGGAGCCTTTCGGTACTTTCAGTGCCGGAAAAACAGCCGGTCGCTTACGGTCTATATGTGCTCGAAGCCCTTGCGGCGGGCGTACCGGTGGTCGAGCCGGCAAGCGGCGTGTTTCCGGAGCTTTTAGAGATAACCGGCGGGGGGCTGCTGTGCGAGCCTAATAACATCGAGGCCCTGGCGGACGCCATAGGCTCTCTCCTGCTCGACCCCGCCAAAGCGCGAAGGCTGGGAGAGCAGGGCAGAGCCGCAGTTTCTGAAAAATTTAATATTGAGCAAACTGCTGAGCAAATGGTTCGTATATATGGACAAATTGCCCAGAAGTATAAGGATCATGATGCTTGAACTCATTCACGTGGCAAAAAAATATGAGTCACCGGGGGATAAACAGGGTCTTTCTGTCCTGAAAGACATCACGCTAAAGGTCGAGCCGGGCCGGTCTTTGGTCATCGTCGGCCCATCCGGCAGCGGTAAAAGCACACTTTTAAATATCATGGGCGCTCTGGATTATCCGACCGGCGGACAAGTTCTGTTCGACGGTCAGGATCTCGCCGCTCTTGGTGAGATGGAGCTCGCGGGAATCCGCAACAAACAAATCGGTTTCGTTTTTCAACTGCATCATCTTTTGCCGCAGTGTACCGTGCTCGAAAACGTTCTGGTGCCGACGCTTGCCGATAAGAAACGTCCCTCTATTAAAGAAGTCCGCGACAGGGCAATACATCTGCTGCAGCGCGTCGGGCTTAAGGAATTTCTGCTGTATCGTCCCGGCGAGCTGTCCGGGGGACAACGGCAGCGTGTCGCCGTAGTCAGGGCGCTGATTAACAGGCCCAAACTGCTGCTTGCCGACGAGCCAACCGGATCACTCGATAGAGATTCTTCGGAAAACATCGCCGACTTGCTGGTAGAATTAAACCGCAGTGAGAAAGTTACGCTGGTTGTGGTAACGCATTCGCTCAGCCTCGCGGAGCGCATGGGCAAGGTCATGGAATTGAGTGACGGGTTATTGAAAGACAGGAGCAGGCGATGAGTCTGTGGAGACTTGCCAAACAAAGTCTTTGCTTCTACTGGAGGACCAACCTGGGCGTCCTGCTGACCGTGGTAGTGAGCACGGCTATTTTGACTGGCGCGCTGGTTGTCGGCGATTCGGTGCGTCACAGCCTGAGAATGATGGTGAACGCCCGCTTGGGTTCTACGCAGCTTGCTCTTGTCCCTCAGAACAGATTCTTCACGGCCGGATTGGCAAATGAACTGGCAGACGAGCTAAACACTTCAGCGGCTCCCGTGCTGCACGTGCGTGGAATGATTGCCGACGGCAACGATAAACGACGCGCCAATAGAATTGAGGTGCTCGGCGTGGACGAACGCTTCTTTACTGTCGGAGCGGGCAAGAATCCCTTTGGAAATAATAGGGATCAGGGCATTGTCCTGAACGAACAACTGGCAACGAGACTAAAGGTTACCGTGGGTGATGAAGTTCTGCTTCGGATTGAGAAACCGAGCGTTATGTCACGCGACTTGCCGGTATCACCGGATTCGGATTTATCTGTTGCTTTCCGGCTTGTGGTCAGAGCGGTTGCAACAGAAAAGGAATTTGGCCGTTTCAGCTTACGTGCAAACCAGGTCGCGCCGCTGAATGCTTTTGTTCCGTTAGACTGGATGCAGGAGAAACTCGGCCGAGATGGACAGGCAAACGTGCTGTTGGTCGCTGATAGCTCCGAAGGAGACATCAGCCCTGAAAACGCAAACGAGGCAATAATGAAGCGTTGGCAGCTTGCCGATGCGGGTATCAAGCTTCGTAGATTGGACCAGCAGGATGTCCTTGAGGTGCGCAGCAGGCGGATATTTATCGATGAGTCCCTGGCCGAAGCAGCTATGCGTGCAAGCGGCAAGGCAGTTGGAATCCTGACGTATTTCGTTAATGAACTGCACTTTGGCGATAAAGCAACGCCGTATTCGATGGTCACGGCGATGGGACGTTCCCCGGATGCAGGCGGCATTGTTCCGATGGAGATGCGGGATAATGAAATTATTTTAACTCAGTGGGTTGCCGACGATCTTGGTGCCAGAGCCGGCGATTTGATCGAGCTTCGTTATTTTACTCTAACACCGATGAGGAAACTCCGGGAGCAGGCAATGAATTTCCGGGTACGGGAGATTATTCCGATGACCAGCCCGGCCGTCGATTCGGACTTGATGCCGGATTTTCCCGGACTGGCGGATGTCGATAATTGCAGAGACTGGGATTCGAGCATCCCCGTCGATCTCGATAAGATACGCCAGAAAGACGAGGAATATTGGGATAAATATCGCGGTGCACCCAAGGCATTTATTACACTCGAAGCCGGCCGGAAGATGTGGGCGAACAGATATGGGAACCTGACCAGTGTTCGTTACCCTACGAGCGCAATATCCGTACCAAATTTAGTTGAGAGCCTGTTAAAGACGGTCAATCCCTCTTCTGTGGGATTGTTTTTTCAGCCTGTACGCCAGAGCGGCATAAAAGCGGGCGGCGGCTCAACCGATTTCGGCGGGCTTTTCCTGGGCTTGAGCATGTTTCTTATCATATCAGCCCTGATTCTAATGAGTTTGATTTTTGTCTTCGGTGTCGAGAAACGCAGCGGGCAGATCGGAATGTTGCTGGCTGTCGGATTTCCCCCGAAGCTTCTCAGGCGATTGCTGCTGATTGAAAGCGGAGCGTTGGCGGTGCTTGGCGCCATTGTCGGAAGTGTAGCGGCGCTGCTTTATACAAGGATAATGATATACGGACTTTCAACTGCCTGGCAATCAGCGATCGCCGGCTCGACAATACGGTTTTATGCCAAACCATCGACCTTGTTCGCTGGAGCGTTCGGGGCAGTAATCGTCTCTCTGATTGCAATATGGCTGACCTTACGCAAGCAGGTCTCCCGGCCGGCCCGCGAGCTTCTTGCCGGAAATCCGGAATGGCAATTCTTCGGAGCAAAACGGATTTCCAAAGGCAGAATCGGTTTTGGGGTCGCAATAACAGCGGCAGTCAGCGCGGTAGTTTTGCTCACCGTACTCGGAACCGGAGACAGCAGTGCCGTCTCCGCGGCATTTTTTGGAGCCGGAGCGTTACTCTTGATCGCCGGACTTGGATTAACTCATGCCTTGCTGAAAATTGTAGCGGTCAGTTGGAACAAGACAATCGCATCGTTGGCCGGTTTGGGATTGCGCAACTCAACCAGGCGAAGTGGACGAAGTCTGGCGGTTGTCGGGTTGCTGGCGTGCGGTATTTTCCTGGTAATTGCCGTGGGAGCCAACAGGCACGATCCGTTGGCGGACGCTCACAAACGAGAGTCCGGAACTGGAGGCTTTGCTCTCTTTGGCCAGTCCTCTATCGGAATTCTTCACGACCTAAGCAGCAGGGCGGGACGCCGGTCCATGGGCCTGGACGACCGCAGTCTCGAAGATATGCAGGTGGTTCAGTTGCGGGTCCGTGACGGAGATGATGCAAGTTGCTTCAATTTGAATCGGGCGCAGAGCCCGCAGTTGCTGGGGGTTCAGCCGGACCAACTTCAGGAGCGAGGCTCATTTACTTTTACCGATGTGATTGAAGGAGCGGCGAGTAAAGAAGCCTGGAATCTGCTCAATCGCGATCTGGGGCAGGATGTCGTGCCAGCGGTCGGCGATTATGCAACTGTGATATGGGCCCTTGGCAAATCCGTCGGGGACCAGTTGCAATACAGCGATGACAAGGGCAACAGCTTCAAGCTGCAAATCGTGGGACTGCTGAAAAATTCCATCTTGCAGGGCAGTTTGATTATTGCAGGGAACGAGTTTATAAAACGTTTCCCATCCGAGGAAGGATACAGAATGCTTCTTATCGATTGCCCGGAGCAGAAAATCGACGCCGTGACGGACAAACTCTCGTTCGGATTGAAGGACTTCGGACTGGACCTGATGCCGGCGGCTCAGCGGTTGGCTGAGTTTAGTGCCGTGGAGAACATGTATCTGTCGATCTTTCAGTTGCTGGGCGGCTTAGGGCTGATTCTTGGTAGTGTTGGGCTTGGGTTAGTTGTGCTGCGCAACGTGCTGGACAGGCGAGGTGAGCTTGCAATGCTGCGTGCCGTGGGATTCGATAAAATCACACTCAGGAAGATGATATTTCACGAGCACAGCGGGCTGATGTTAGGTGGTTTGGCCTGTGGAGTTATCGCTGCGCTGGTCGCAGTCGGCCCTGCCTTGAAATCCCCAGGTGCACAATCAGCTTCATTTTCGCTGGTGTTGACAATCGGAGCGATAGGAATCAGCGGCATGTTATGGATATGGATTGCAGCGAACTTTGCACTGGGCGGCGAAATGCTCGATGCGTTAAGAAGTGAATAATTGGTACAAGGTCATGGTGAGGACAGTATGAGACAATCTGCCATTGCACGGACAATACCTGTCGGATTGGCTATTGTAGGAATTGTATTGCTGTACGTCTGGCTCAGCGCCGATGCAGCGATGGATCTGATAGAACGTATTCCGACAGCACAAGACGAAAGCCAGGAGCTTCAAGGCGAAGGTAGTCCGGTGAAAATACAAGGGACATTTGTGCAACTCGATGGTGCTCCGTCGGATTTGCCCGGTGCCTGGCCGCGCTTCAGGGGAGCTAACTTCGACGCAATCAGCTCGGAAGAAATCTCACCTGCAAGGATATGGCCGACAAACGGTCCCGAAGTCCTGTGGTCGATTGATGTCGGAGAAGGTTACGCCGGGGCGGCGGTTCTGGCAGGACGGGTGTACATCCTGGACTACGACCGCGAACAGCAGGCGGATGTGATCCGATGTTTGTCACTTGAGGACGGCAGGGATATTTGGCAGTATTCTTATCCTGTTAAGGTCAAACGCAATCATGGCATGAGCCGAACTGTGCCGGCGGTAACGGATAAGTATATTGTAACATTGGGGCCGAAATGCCATGTGACCTGCCTGGATTCGATGACAGGAGAGTTTCGCTGGATGTTCGATCTCGTCAGGGAATTCAACACGAAAGTACCTCCGTGGTATGCGGGACAGTGTCCGCTCATTGAGGATGGCAAAGCGGTAATTGCTCCCGCGGGCGATGCGCTGATGATGGCAGTGGATTGTGAGACGGGCGAGATTGTGTGGCAGACTCCCAATCCTCACGGTTGGGCGATGACGCATTCTTCCATAATACCGACTGAGTTTATGGGCACGCGTATGTATATTTATTGCGCCGGCGGAGGAGTAGTGGGCGTTTCGGCAGAGGACGGCAACATTTTGTGGGAATACACCGGTTGGAAAATTCGTATTGCAAATGTTTCAACACCTGTTGTTGTGGACGAGGGACTTATTTTTCTTTCAGGTGGATACAATGCAGGAAGCATGATGCTGCAGCTAATCCAGGCTGATGAGACAATAAATGCGAAGCAGGTTTTCAAGCTTGAATCGGAGGTTTTCGGATCGGAGCAGCATACGCCCATTTTTTATGACGGATATATTTACGGAGTTCGCCCGGATAAGCAATTGGCCTGTCTTGACCTGAATGGGAAAGTTGTGTGGTCCAGCACAAGTAATCACAAATTTGGACTTGGGCCATATACGGTTGCGAAGGGATTAATATACGTAATGAATAACTCAGGGCTGTTGACTCTGGTTGAGGCAACGCCAAGCGGATATATTCAATTTGCTGAAGCTAAGGTTCTGGATGGGCCTGACTCGTGGGGGCCTATGGCTATTGTGTCCGGTAGATTGATTTTGCGTGATTTGAACCGGATGATATGTCTTGATATCGCAGAGCGGTAAGATCCGCCCTTACGGGGATTGTGTGCAATGGTTTCATTTGCTATAATAGGTTTTTATTAGGTTTGACTGTAGAAACTTATAAGGTGCCGGAATGGAAAGACGATTAGGATCGGTGGATATTAAAATATTTATTGGCGCGCTTATTGGGCTTTCTGTCGTCGGAGCCATCGTTGCGGTGGTTCGGCTTGATACGACTGGAAAGAAAGGCAGCGGGCTGGGTAAAGAGTTTGAATATGACGTCAAAGAACTGACACGCATCGACCCGAACCTGATTCTCTACGAAGAATCGTCTGAGGCAATTAAGACCGGCTTTGCTAATACGCACGGCATCACCGTGGATTCGAAGGGATCGGTATACGTGGCCGGCGATAAAGCCATTCGTATTTTTGCCCGGAGCGGTGATCGACTCGGCGAAATAAAACTTGACGATATGCCGAGGTGCCTGACCGTGACCGCAGATGGCACGATATACGCCGGGATGAAGGACCACGTTGAGGTCTATGATGCCCAAGGTAAACAACAGGCAAGTTGGGAAAGTCTGGGCCAGAATGCAGTTTTGACCAGTATTGTTGTCTTAAAGGAAAATGTTTTTGTCGCCGATGCGGGTCATCGCGTTGTTATCCGCTACGATACGGCAGGTAAGGTTATTAATGAAATCGGCAAAAGAGACACCTTTAGAAATATCCCGGGATTTGTGGTTCCGAGTCCTTATTTTGATCTGGCAATACCGAGAGACGGATTGCTTCGGGTAGTTAATCCCGGCCGTCTTCGTATCGAAGCGTATACTTTCGACGGAGATCTTGAGTTTTGGTGGGGTGAGCCTTCTGCAACAGTGCAGGGATTCTGCGGATGCTGCAATCCGGTTAATTTTGCCATACTTGAGGATGAAAGTTTCGTCACTTGTGAGAAGGGCCTGATACGCGTGAAGATTTACGACCCCGAGGGTTTTTTTGTCGGCGTTGTAGCCGGGCCGGAGCAATTGGTTGAAGGCGATACAGCCCGTATCGGCGAGACCGCCGACGAGGTTAAGACGGGCGGTTTTGATGTGGCAGTTGACGCCGGCGGTCGGATTTTCGTGCTGGATACAATTAAAAATGTTATCAGAATATTTACAAAGATTAAGGCAGAACAATGAGCAAACATTCCAAACAAGTACAAAACCGACGACAATTGCTTACAGAAGCTCTGCGGTATACGACTTTGGGAGTATTCGCGGTAGCGGGTGGTTCTGTTCTTGTTAAAAGACACAGATTAGTACGGGAAGGTAAATGTATTCACAGTGGAATTTGCCGGGGCTGCGCCGTTTTGGAGGGATGTTCTCTACCCCAGGCTTTGTCGGCAAGGGAGATATTAGCGGGGGGAATAGATGATGGCCCAAAATAAAGACTATATTTCGAGACGCCATTTATTGAGAGAAGGTTTTTGGGGGACATGTTTGGCCGGTCTTGGTGGGATCGCTGGTTTTACGAGCGGCAAGAGCCGCGGTCAGAATACAGTTTGGCAGATCGATCCGTACACCTGTGTTGCGTGTGGTAACTGTGCCACGTATTGCGTACTGGAAGAGTCGGCGGTAAAGTGTGTGCACGCTTATGCGGTGTGTGGATATTGCAAAATCTGTTTCGGCTTTTTCGATCCCGAGCCTTTTGATATCACCGAAGGGGCGGAAAATCAACTCTGTCCGACGGGCGCTATCAAACGCACTTTTATCGAGGACCCTTACTACGAATACGACATTGACGAATCACTGTGTAACGGTTGTGGCAAATGTGTAAAGGGATGCAATGCTTTCGGCAACGGTGCACTGTTTCTCCAGGTGCGGCATGATCGTTGTTTGAACTGTAATGAATGTTCCATTGCCGCAGCTTGTCCTTCGGGGGCGTTTAAGCGTGTTCCCGCAGACAATCCTTATCTGCTTAAAAAGGTGAACCACGCGTGATGATATGTTTTCGCAATATTGTACTCGGCATAGCTATTTCCCTGATTTTATCCGGCGCCACTTCAGGTGCCGAGCGTTTTCCGCCGCCCGATTTCGTCGAAACCGACCACGTCATCCCAAGTCCGACTTGCCCCGGGCCACGTCAGGACGTTTACGAGTATATTGATGCCGCAGTGCTACTGGCTGCGCTTGGGTTGGCCTCATATCTTGTTTTGAAGAAGCGCAGCCGGCGGGCAATATTTGCCCTTACAGTCTTTTCGCTGCTTTATTTCGGCTTTTGGCGGAAAGGCTGCGTCTGTCCGATAGGGGCGATTCAGAATATTGTTTTGTCCGTTTTTGACCGCGACTATGCCGTGCCGATTGTGGTTGTGATATTTTTCCTGCTGCCGCTCGTCTTCACGCTTTTTTTCGGAAGAACTTTCTGCGCGGCGGTTTGCCCTCTTGGCGCGATACAGGATATGGTTCTGTCGCGACCTGTCTCCGTGCCAGGCTGGGCCGAGAGCGCACTCAGGCTGTTCGCCTATATTTATTTGGCGGCGGCGGTCCTGTTCGCCGCTACCGGCAGCGCTTTCGTTATATGCAGATACGATCCGTTCGTTTCAATCTTTCGCTTGAGCGGAAACATCAATATTTTAATCCTCGGGGCATGCCTGTTGCTTATCGGCGTGTTCGTCGGGCGTCCCTATTGCCGGTTTATCTGCCCCTATGGCGTTATCCTCAGACAGCTCTC
>CBDVBU010000005.1:0-29224 GCA_965372295.1 uncultured Phycisphaerae bacterium | reverse complement strand
TATTGGTACTTTTCTACTTCCTTCTTTGTTCAGAATTCGGTCTATTTGGTACCGACCAGGAACTTACAGGGGTAAGCCTGCCCCTTCGAATTGATTATTGATTATTTCGTATTATTCTTCCCGTTCGGCTTTGCTCAGAGCTTGCCCTGAGCTTGTCGAATGGGGCATGCTTTGTGGTTCTCAATGCCCTTCGTGGTGTAACCAAATCCGCGTTTACCCCATGAGATAGGCAAAACCGTCATCTCACGGGGCAAATCTGCGTCCATCGGCGGTTTCAAAATCAACAAGTTTCTTCTCGTAGCAAACGGAAAGCTTGAATTTTTAAGACAGATTTGATATTCTACCAGGGATTTGCGATTGTTTATGGCAAATCCCGGTGAATATTAATAAGGTAAGACTTGAACTCTTACAAAATAAAGATTAGGCATACTATGAGAAGGAATAGATAGAAATGAATTATTGCGTTGTCGGATTACAGTGGGGTGACGAAGGCAAAGGCAAGGTTGTCGATATTCTCGCCGAGCACAGTGATATTGTTGTACGATACGGGGGCGGCGCCAATGCAGGCCACACCGTTATCGTAGGTGACAGCCGCTTCGCTTTGCATCTTCTACCCAGCGGTTCGATTCGGCCGGATACTATCTGCGTTATCGCAAATGGTGTCGTAGTTGATCCGGTTGTGCTGATAAAGGGAATTAACACACTCGCCGAGAAAGATATTTCGCTCGATGGCCGGCTCCTGATCAGTGAAAATGCCCATGTTGTGCTGGATTATCACAAGCAAGAGGACCAATTACGCGAAGAATCGCTTGCCAAAAATAAACTCGGCACCACTATTCGAGGTATCGGCCCCTGCTATGCCGACAAGGTCGGCAGAAGCTATACTGTCCGAATGGGTGATTTAAGGGACCTCGAGGCGCTCGAAGCCAAACTGCAAACGATCGTCGAGTACAAGAACAAAATATTCGCAGCCCTCTATAACGCCGAGTCGATAGGTGCAGACGAAATCTTCGAAAAGTGCAAAATCTATGCCGACAAGCTCCTGCCCTTCACGACGGATACGACCGAATTTCTGCACAAATCAATTGCCGGCGGCAAATCCATCCTTTTCGAAGGGGCCCAAGGCTCGCTGCTCGATTTGGATCACGGCACTTTTCCGTTTGTGACCAGCTCGAACTCAACTTCACTCGGCATGCCGGCCGGTTGCGGCGTACCGGCCAAATTCGTCGACAAATTCATCGGTGTAATCAAGGCCTACACAACGAGAGTCGGCGCCGGGCCTTTCCCTGCCGAGCAGGACAACGAAACAGGCCAATACATCCGTGACAAGGGCAATGAGTACGGCACCACGACAGGCCGGCCCCGCCGATGCGGCTGGTTCGATGCCGTGGCCGTAGCCTACGGCGTGACCATCGGCGGCATAGACGAAGTCGCGCTGATGCATCTCGATACGCTCAGCGGCCTGGAGGAACTGAAGATTTGCAGAGCATATAAAATCAATGGAGAAGAGACAACTTTCTTCCCGGCAAACGAGGCCAGACTCTCTCTGGCCAAACCCGTTTATGAAACAATGCCGGGCTGGAGCGAGGACCTGACAGAAGTAAACGATTTTCAGGACTTACCTGTGGATGCCCAAAATTACGTTCGCCGAATCGAGAAACTCATAGGCAAACCGATAACATTCGTTGGCGTCGGGCCAAAACGAAGTCAGACAATATTCAGACAATAGCGTTCATCTCTAACGATAATATGAACCTAATGCTACAAGCTGCCGGTTATGGAAACTTTTGAACAGAAACTCAGGAAAACCGCAAAACGACTTGGTTTGAAGCCCGAACAGATACCCCATCACATCGCAATCATTATGGACGGCAACGGCCGGTGGGCAAAGCGTAAATTACTGCCGCGAGTCATGGGACACCGCCAGGGCGCAAAAATAATTGAAAGAATAGCTTTATTTTGCGTCGATTTGGGCATCGAATCTCTGACATTGTATTCTTTCAGTACAGAAAACTGGAACAGACCCAAATCCGAAATCAACGCTCTTATGCACATCCATTCCGAATATCTTGTCGATATCCGGCCTGTCCTGATGAAAAACAATGTAAAGTTAATTCACCTTGGCCGCAGAGATGGACTTCCAGAACCGGTACTAAATGACCTTACAGATACAATGAAGGAGACATCAGCCAATACCGGCATGATACTTGCCCTGGCGTTGAATTACAGCGGCAGGACGGAAATTGTGGATGCGACTCGGAAGATCGCACAAGAATATAAAAAGGGTAAACTCAGCCTGAAAGATATCGATGAACAGTGCATAAGCCAAAATCTGTACGCGAATAAACTTGCCGATCCCGACCTTTTGGTCCGCACGGCAAACGAAATGAGAATCAGCAACTTTCTGCTCTGGCAGATTTCATATAGTGAATTCTATGTTACGAAAACGCTTTGGCCGGATTTCACAAAAACTTCCGTCGAAAAGGCAATCCTGGCCTATGCTTCAAGAAAACGACGTTTTGGTACTATCTAAACGAAACCATAGCTGATAAACAACAAGCTCAAAAATATAAAGCCGACTTTTGCAAAGCGCTCGTACGAATTAAAATGCTCAGATACAGGTTATTTTTTGGAACATTGATGACGCTGTTCTTTACCGCAGCCGTCATTTTCGATGGCTGGATGGATGGCTCTCTTACAACTTTAGCCGATGATAAACCGGTGCAGGGAACGGTTCTTTGTATTCTCGTTGCCCTGCTGATAATCCCGGCACAATTCGAGCTGTCGAAACTCGCGGCGGCAAAAAATTTGAAGATTTTTCTCCCTGTTTCGATTATCGCCTCGATTTTATTCGCCACATCCCGGTATTTGCAGCAGCTTGTAGATTTTCAGCCGGAAACTTATCTCAGTCTTCTATCGGCTTTCGTGCTGTTAGCATTGCTTTTATACCAATATAAAATCCACGGGATTTCGGGCGTTTTGGCCAATTGTGGAGCAAACTATTTTTCGATCCTGTACCTGGGACTTCTCAGCAGTTTTTGTGTGGCAATTCGAATAGAATTCGGACTCTGGCCTTTGCTAATGTTTGTTTTTGTCGTAAAATCCGCTGACATAGGTGCTTACTCGATCGGGACCCTGTTCGGTAAACACAAATTTTCCCCTATAATCAGCCCCGGAAAAACATGGGAAGGAATGGGCGGCGCCGTTGCAGCAGCGATAATTGTTGCTATTGGTTTTGCGTTAATTTGTGATATAATGCTTTGGTGGCCGGCGGCGATATTTGGCCTTGGTTTTGCGTTTATCGGCCAATTAGGCGATTTGGCCGAGTCTATGATAAAACGAGATGCCGAGCAGAAAGATTCGGCAAGCAAGGTGCCCGGCTTCGGCGGCGTACTGGATATCGTAGATTCGCCTCTCGTTGCGGCGCCGCTGGCATATTTATTCTTTATGTGGAGCTCTTAACAGAGCAGAGCTTTGGAAGTCACGATACAATTAGATTCGACCGATAAGCAGCTTGAATTGTTCGGCCCCGCCGACAGTTACCTTCGGCTTTTGCGCCAATCACTCGACGTGAAGATTACCGCCCGCCAGAGCAGGTTAATGATAACCGGCAAAGAAGACAATGTGAAAAAAGCCGCCGAGATTGTCGACAAAATGCAAAAACAGCTTATCAAACATCGCTCTCTCACCGCCGAGGATGTAACCGCCTTTATCAAGCGCCTGGATTCACACAAACCTCTCGATACCGCCAAGGCCATTAGCGTCTATTCGCATAAAAAGGTCATCGAGCCGACCACAAAGGGACAGCTAAAGTATATCGAAACGATGTTAGCCAACGACCTGACCTTTTGCATAGGGCCGGCGGGAACCGGTAAAACATACCTGGCGGTCGCAGTTGCCGTCTCAATGCTGAAGAAAAAACAGATCAGAAGAATCGTCCTTGCGCGGCCGGCTGTCGAGGCCGGCGAGAAACTCGGCTTTCTGCCGGGCGATTTGCAGGCAAAAGTAAATCCATATCTTCGTCCCCTGTTTGACGCTCTCGAAGACATGATGGATTTTACGCAGATGAAGAAATTTGTAGAGCTGGATATAATCGAGATAATTCCACTCGCCTTTATGCGCGGCCGGACGTTAAACGAAGCCGTCATCATCTGTGACGAAGCCCAAAATACCTCGGCATTACAGATGCTGATGGTCCTGACAAGACTGGGCAACGGCTCGAAAATGATAATAACAGGTGACATAACACAAATCGATCTGGAAACCGGACAGAAAAGCGGAATGATCGAAGCCATTGAAACGCTGCGACGAATCAAAGGCATAGGTTACACGGAATTAAACCAGACCGATATAGTGCGGCATCGACTGGTTCAAAATATTGTGCAGGCTTATAAAAAAAGAGCTAAAGCCGATTAGCCGTTAATACGTACAGGATAGACAGATGGTATTTTGGAAGAAAACAAGTCCGAGGCGAAATCAGGTTCGCAAGAACATATCCGCCGAGCGTTTTTCACGAATAAGCCGGCTCGCCAACACTGATTCTTTAATCTCGATCCTGATATGGCTGCTTTTCGTAGTACTCTGCACACTCATTTTATCTATCCCGCAAGCCGGCATTCTCCAGGTAATACCAATAGCTGTTATAGTTGTTTTGATTACCCTGGCCGGCGCTTTGTATATCCACCACTTCCAAAAGCGAATAGCAAAAAACCACGCCAGGGCGTTAGTGCTTATCGGTTTATTTATCTTATTATTAGTCACAACCAAACTCGGCGTTTTATCAACCGGGCTAACCTTTTGGGCTACTGCAACCGCCGTCACAACGGCAATCATTATGACAATCGCCTACGACCAACGTTTCGCAATAGGTATGAGTATCTTCTATTGCCTTTTTGCCTGTCTCGCCGTAGAGCCTATAGAATCTCAATTGACAAATTTCTACCTGTTTTTGACAATGGCCGCCGGTGCAACTACCTGCTGTTTTTGTCTGAAAGAAATCCGCACGAGAATTAAATTGCTCCAGGTCAGCACGCTGGCGGCGGTAATAGTGTTCATAACAGCAGCCACTCTGAACTTTTTATCCCAAGACCTCGACACTGCTAATATTGTCAGGGACTCCGCCCTTCACGCAGGCATTACCCTTGTGGTCGGCGTGCTCATTCAAGGTTTGCTGCCGCTTATCGAAAAAGCCTTTCGCATAGCAACGAGTATGACGCTGCTGGACTATAGCGATGCCAACCAGCGGTTGTTGAAACGACTTCACATGGAAGCACCCGGCACATTCAGTCATAGTCTGTTAATAGGCTCTATTGCCGAGGCCGCCGCCGAAGCAATCGGACGCAACGGTCTCTTGTGCAGGGTAGGCGCCTATTACCACGATATCGGTAAAATCAATAAGGCCGGCTATTTCATTGAAAATGAACTCGGCTCAGCCAGCAGGCACAAAGAACTCTCGCCGACAATGAGCCATTTAATTATCGTGGGTCACGTCAAAGACGGGATAGAAATGGCCAAGGAATACGGCCTGCCCAGCGTGATTCGACAATTTATCGAAACACACCACGGCACAACATTGATCGAACATTTCTACAACGAGGCTAAAAAACAAAAAACGAAAAACTCAAAAGGAAAAACCGCCGAGGCTCCTTCCGAGAGTGAATTCAGGTATCCCGGCCCGAAACCGCGAATAAAAGAAGCTGCGATTGTTATGTTGGCCGATACTGTAGAAAGTGCCGTCAGAAGCCTGCCCGAAGTAACACCGACTAAAATAGATGCGGTCGTGCACAATATGGCAATGAAACGTTTGCAGGACGGCCAATTCGACGAATGTGACATGTCTCTGCGGGAACTCAGTCAGATCGAGGCAAGCATATCAAAAACTCTCGCGGCACATTATCACGGACGAATCGCATATCCAAAACCGCCGGATGAACCCCCGGAAACAGATTCTCAAACCGAGCAGCGCGAGCAAAAAAAATAATTAACAATCATGGCTTCTTCCAAACAAGACCGAGATATAGTCATTGTAATCACGAAAAAGTTCAAAGATATAGACATATCTCCACTTAAGATAAAAAAAATAGCAAAGGCCGTCTGCAATCGTTTTGCGAGGCACGAACCACAAGATACAAGATACGAGATCAGCATCGCCATAGTCGATGATAATGAAATCCGGGAATTGAACAGGCAGTTTCTGAACAGCAAAGCTGCCACCGATTGTTTGAGCTTCGATTTGTCCGATAATGAAAAGAGGTCGAAAATTTTTGATCTGGCCGTCAACGGAGAGATGGCCGTCAGGCAGGCAAATCTGCGGGGCCATTCGTGCGAAGCCGAACTGGCCCTGTACATCACGCACGGCTTGCTGCACAACCTTGGATTCGACGATTCGGCGCAAAACCAGGCCCGGAAAATGCACGAGACCGAGGATGAAATTTTGCAGGAATTTGGCTACGGCCTGGTATATAATAAAGATACAAGATAAAAAGAATATTAGAGCACAGACAACGTAAGACCTGTGCATCAAAATAGCTGAAAGGGTATAAAAAAGTGAATTACGCTGGTTGGGCGGTTCTGTTAGTTTGCCTTCTCGCCGGCGGCTCATTGTTCTTTTCCGTCAACGCCGTCGCTCTGCGAATATTTTCACACGTCAAATTGCAGGAAGCATTCAAAGCGGTCATCAAGAAAGAGGATTCAAAAGATCTCACCGAACGGCTTTCGGAAAAGGAAGAAGAGCTGATTTTGACATGCTCGGTGTACCGGCTCATCTTAAATATGTGCATACTGCTGGTGTTGGTGGCTGTTTTCACCAGCCGAGGCGAACCGGGAAGCCGGGGCAGCTTCGCTGTCGATTATCTACTTGCGGCTCTCGTGGCATTTGGGATATTTTCGGTATTCAGCCTTGCCATTCCTCATGCCTGGGCGAAATATGCCGGCGAAAAAATCCTGAGCCGTACGTACCGAATCGTCATGCTCTTTGCGTTTATCGCTTCACCGATTCTTTATATCTTCAAACTATACGATGGCTTTATCCGGCGTCTGGCAGGCATTACCGAAACAACGCCGGAAGAACGACACGAAGAAAAACAGGAAGAATTCCTGACAGGTCTTGAACAGCACAAAACCGAAGGCGTACTCGATGAGGAAGAGCAGGAGATGATCGAAAACGTGCTGGAGTTACGCAGCAGCACGGCCGACGAAATTATGACTCCCCGCACCGACATCGTCGCCGCCGAGGTCAATTCCGATTTGCAGCAGGTTCTGCAAACTATTACATCCGGCGGCCATACGCGCATCCCTGTTTACGAAGAGAATATAGATAACATAGTCGGCCTTATTTACGCTAAGGACCTGCTGGCCGAGATCGGCAAAGACCCGATGGATTTCAAGATCCGTGAAAAATTGAGGAAGGTTTACTTTGTTCCTGAAACAAAACCTCTGCGCGTTCTGCTGCACGAGTTTCAAAACCAGAAATTGCACATTGCTATCGTGCTGGACGAATACGGCGGTACGGCCGGCATCGTGACTCTGGAGGATATCCTCGAAGAGCTTGTCGGCGAAATAACCGACGAGTACGAAGAAACACCCGCCGAACCTATAAAGAAAATCGATCAAAACACGATCGAGGCCGATGCCAGAACATACATCGACGACCTGAACGACGAGTGCGATCTGAATCTGCCCGAAGACGAAGATTACGAGACAATCGGCGGCTTTGTCTTCTCCTGTCTGGGCTACATTCCGAAAACCGACGAAAGCTTCGATTACGAGAATCTAAAGTTCACCATTGCCTCTGCCGAAGCCAGAAAAATCAAACGAATCAAAATCCAGAAAGTTCCCGAACAATAGCTATGCTGACCAAGGACCTGGCTATCTGCATACGCGCAATCGATTATTCCGAAACATCTCAGATCGTAACTTTTTTTACCAAAGCCACCGGTAAAATCGACGCTATTGCGAAAGGCTCGAAACGACCCAAATCGCCTTTTGACGGGCCCATCGAAGTACTCTCGCAAGGGAATATCGTCTTTATCGATTCCGCCGGAGAAAAGCTCGCCACATTGACCGAATTCCAGCAGCAGCCCACTCTCATAAACCTGCGCAATAACCTTTTTATGCTGTACGCCTGCCTTTTCGCCGCCGAGCTGATGAATAAACTAACACACGATTATGATCCCCACCCCGAGCTTTTCGACAGCTTTCTGGAATTCCTGCACAATACAAACGAGCAGCATTCAACGAGCGATGACGAGCGTGACATCCTGGCCCTGCTGATATTGTTCCAATTGACTCTGCTCAGGGAAATCGGCCTCCAGCCGATCCTGAATGCCTGCGCAAACTGCAAAGCGATATACGACATACGAAATACAACATACGAAGTTTATTTCAGCAGTTCCGCCAACGGGCTGATCTGCAGGGATTGCGAGCCAAGTTTTCCCGACAAAATCAGGCTCACGAAAGAGGCTTCGGCATGTTTAGCCGCCTTCAAACAAATTCCCGAGTCAGCGGAGAAAACGCTTCAGGAGATCGAAAAAGTTTTGGTTCACCACTTGACGAGACTGCTCGGCCGAACGCCTAAGATGGCCAAGCACATCCTGAAAAGTTAAGCTCTTATGAAAAACAACTCAGACACCGTGAGATTGCATATTATTCCAACTGAGCAG
Organism: uncultured Phycisphaerae bacterium; assembly: GCA_965372295.1. GTDB lineage: Bacteria > Planctomycetota > Phycisphaerae > Sedimentisphaerales > Anaerobacaceae > JAFGPJ01. The sequence goes on along the minus strand of CBDVBU010000005.1, from coordinate 20,564 downwards.
GCCTGTATTTCTGCTTCCGTAGGAATGTCAAGCTTAGGCAATCGGTATTCAATAAATAAAATTTTTATTAGTAGCTATACGTCAAGGAAGTCATTGCGAGCACCTGACCTGATTCTCAGGATGCATAGAAAAGAAAATAGCCCACGAATGTCATTGCGAAGGAGCGCAGCGACTGTGGCAATCTCAATCCTTCCACTGCAAAAACCGTCTATTTTCTTAGGAGTCCCGATTTATCGGGACGTGGCAATCTCATTTCTCGTATCAAAAAGGTAGGCCGATGGGAAAAAGACAATTTTACGTTTACCTAATGACCAACAAGGGAAATACTGTACTGTATACAGGGGTAACAAACAACCTCAGAAGGCGCGTATATGAGCATAAGCAAAAACTTACAGATGGATTCACGAATAAATACAATGTTGTTAAACTCGTCTACTATGAGGTATTTCAAGATTCCCTAAGCGCAATCCAAAGGGAAAAACAAATCAAGGCCGGCTCCCGGAAGAAAAAAGAGCAACTAATAAACAGTGTCAACAAAGAATGGTGTGACCTGTTTGAGCAGTTATGAGATTACTTCGCTTGGCTCTTAAGGAAATGAGCAATTTTGATTATCGAAGAGTTGAGATTGCCGCAGTCGCTGCGCTCCTTCGCAATGACTTCACTTTGTGCCCACTCGTCACAGACCGCTGTATTCAATTACGGTTCGTCTTTTTCAAAAAGCTCTGTCTGGCCGGGCGCACTTTTCTTTTTATGCGGTTTTATGCCGAGGTGTTCACATGCCTGGGTTGTGATTTCTCTGCCGCGTTTGGTTCGGCGTAAAAAGCCGATTTGTAATAAATACGGCTCTACGACGTCTTCCAGCGTGTCCCGTTCTTCGCCGAGCGTGGCGGCGATTGCGTCAATACCCGCCGGGCCGCCATTATAGACATTGACCAGCGCGCGCAGAAAAGCTCTATCCAGCTCGTCCAGACCCAATGAATCGATCTGCTCCATCTTCAGCGAGCTTTCGACAATTTCCGAACTGAGGATGCCGGAGCCTTTGACCTGGGCGTAGTCACGGACGCGTTTGAGCAGGCGGTTGGCCACTCTCGGCGTGCCGCGGGAGCGGTCCGCAATCAATTCCAGCGTCCCGTCCTCGCACTGCAGTTGCAGCAATTCGGCAGACCTGACCAGAATCTCGGTCAGCTCTTCGCTGTTGTAGAATTCCAGGTGATACAGCATTCCGAACCGGCTGCGAAGCGGCGCGCTGAGCAGTCCCGCCCGCGTCGTAGCACCAATCAGAGTGAATTGCTTTAGCGGGAAGTTTATCGTCTTTGCGTGCAGGCCGCTGTCGACGGTGAAGTCGACTTTGAAATCCTCCATCGCGGGATAGATGAATTCTTCGACAAGAATGCTCAACCGGTGAATCTCGTCGATGAAGAGCACGTCGCCGGTATTGAGATTGCTCAGAAGGCCCATTACGTCACCGGCCTTTGCCAGGGCCGGGCCGGATGAGCACCGTATCCGCGCCCCCATCTCGTGCGCCACAACGTTTGCCAGCGTCGTTTTGCCGAGGCCGGGCGGGCCATAAAATAAAATGTGCTCCAGTGGCTCGGACCTTTTCCGTGCCGCCGCGATGGCTATTGCGACCTTTTCCTTGACGTTCCGCTGGCCTACACATTCAGCCAGGGACGTCGGCCTGAGAGAAATATTGAAATTCTCCTCGGCCTCGTTCAAAGATTGCCCACCTATGATTCTGCCTATAGCCATGATTTCAGTTTTGAGCCTTTAGTTTTAAGTTTTTCAGACTTCGACGCCCTGTTTCAGTCTATACACCAGAGGCACAAGCGCCTCGGCAGATTTTATATCGGGGTGCTTTCGGCAGGCCAATTCGACCATCTCCATCGCTTCGGCCCGTTTCTCGCCCCAGGCGATGAGAATCTCCAGGGCCTCGATCTGGAACGGTTTGAACCCAGCCACATGACGGGCCGGTTCGGCTCCGGCTGCAAAAGACTGTAGCTTGCCCTTCAGCTCGGCGACAATCTGCTGAGCCATTCTTTTGCCTATCGCCGGCAGTGACATGAGGATCTTGTCGTCGGCGTTCTCGATCGCCGCGGCGATGGTCGCTATCGGCATGCTCAGAGATCGCAGCCCCTTCTTGATGCCCATCCCTTTTACGCTGATATATTTCGTGAAAAAGTCCCTCTCGCCCGTACTCAAAAAGCCGACCATCCTCGGTATCAGGTTTCCGCGGCCCGGTGTGCCCTCGTAATATTCCATCGTGCAAAGAGTCAGGTCCGAGCCGACCTGACCGGACAGGGCGCTGACACAATAGCCCGGCAGCATGACCTCATAACCGATCGCCCCAACCTGAACCAGGCAGCAGTCGGTATCGAGCTTAATAAGTTTTCCTTCAATCTTCGCTATCATTGATCGATTTTGTTGCTCCGGACAATGTCATTGCGAGGCCCGAAGGGCCGTGGCAATCTCTTGTGCTCCAGGCAGAAAAGATTATCGTTGCGTTTGAGATTGCTTCGCTCCGCTCGCAATGACAACTTATAGCCCGATGTATTCCATGGAACAACTAATTCCTATATATAACTTTTATGCCTTGTTTATCGTTGCTTATCAAAAAACAACGCTTTTTGTCGAATTCGCACAGCACAGCGCCGCGGCGATGGCATCGGCGACGTCGTTCGGTTCGGGCGGATCGGGCAAGCACAGAATGGTCTGGATGGTTCTCTGCACCTGCTCCTTGGATGCCCTGCCGTTGCCGGTAATCGATTTTTTTATTCGCGTGGCACTGAAACTTCTGACCTCAATCGCAGCTTCGGCACACTTTTGTAGTATAACACCTCTCGCGTGTCCCATCAATATCGCCGTCCTCGGATGGGCATAGTGCGAGTACAATTCTTCGACCGCCACAACGTCCGGGCTGAGACTCTTAAGCAGTGACGCCATATCATCGGCGATCCTGTTCAATCTCTGCTCCAAAGCCAGGTCGGCAGGCGTGCGAACAACTCCCGCCTCAATCAACTTCTCCCCATCCGGCCCAATCTCCAGGCAAGCGTATCCACAGACGAGCAGACCTGGATCTATACCAAGGAATCTCATTTCCACCTCCAGGAAGTTGTTCCGTCCGTTCGGTCTTCAAGAATGATGCCCCCTTTGTCTAACAGGGAACGGACCCAATCCGCTTTGGTGAAATCCCTCTGTTTACGTGCTGTTGTTCGGTTTTCGATCATGACTCTGATAAGATCATTGAGCGTTGTCTGCTTTTGCTTCGGGACAATCTCAACTTTCACATCATCACTCACTCCAATCCCATCATGTATATTAACCACATAGCTTTTACCCGTTGCTGCCACGCTGACCGCCGGGGCTATGATACCTAATACATCACCGCCCAGTTCCTTAAACAATATGCGAACTGCGTTAAAGGTTTCTTTATTCGTGTTATTATCTTCGAGCAACCTGTTTGCCAGACGAACAAGGTCAAAGATAATCGACAATGCAATTGAGGTATTAAGGTCATCGTTCATTGCCTGTTCAAATCTTTCTCTCAATTTGCCGATTTCGTCTTCTACTTTAGCATTGAGAAAACCTTGAGGTACAGAGTCCACTTTTTCGTAAACCGCCTTGACTGCTTCGGTGATTTTTTCATAGCCGCTCTGAGCGGCATGGAGGGCAGCATCCGAAAAATCCATCGGGCTTCTGTAGTGACTATTTAAAATCAACTGCCTAACGGCCAAGGGATCGTAACTTCGGGTCAGCCTCTCGTGGTCGCCCGTGAAGGCCTGCTTGAGCAAGATAAAATTATTCAGGCTCTTGCCCATCTTTTGTCCGTCCACGGTGACCATATTGTTGTGCATCCAGTATCGAACGAATTGCACGCCGTTGGCCGCCTCGGATTGAGCGATTTCGCACTCGTGATGCGGGAACTGGTTCTCCAGCCCGCCGCCGTGGATGTCGATGGTAGCGCCCAGATATTTCATACTCATCACCGAGCATTCCAGGTGCCAGCCGGGATAACCCTGGCCCCAGGGACTTGGCCACTGCATAATATGGTTCGGCTCAGCTTTCTTCCAGAGCGCAAAATCCGCCGGGTTCTTTTTGTCCGGCGAAACTTCCACTCGGGCCCCGGCCATCATTTCTTCGATATTTCTGCCGGAAAGCTTGCCGTAGTCCTTGAATTTAGAAACGTTGAAATACACCGAGCCATTGACTTCGTAAGCATAGTCTTTTTCAAGAAGTATTTTTACCAGCTCAATCTGCTCGATGATATGACCGCTAGCTCGCGGGCTGATATCCGGCCGGACGCAGTTCAATTCGTCCATGTCCTCGAAGTAGCTTCGAGTATAAGACTCGGCCAGCGCCATCGGATGCTTTTTCTCTCTTTTGGCCGCCTCGCCGATCTTGTCTTCGCCCTCATCCGCATCGTCGGTCAGATGGCCAACGTCGGTTATATTCTGCACATAAGTAACGCCGTATCCGAGATAGCGAAGATATCGAACCAGCACATCGAAGCTGACGTAACTTTTCGCATGCCCCAGATGAGCGTGCCCGTAGACGGTCGGCCCGCAGACATATATCCCGACCGTACCTTCCCGCAACGGCTCGAACTTTTCTTTCTTTCTCGTCAAGCTGTTATAAAGCTGCAATCCCATTTACAAATACCTTCAATAAACATTCGTATCCGTCGATTATGATGTTTAGTGTTCCTTTTAATAATCAATAATCACTTAAAGTGTTCTTCTTCTTTTCTTTCTCAATAGCGCCGTTGCCGTGGCGGCCATGGCCTGGCCTGCTCCTATCTCGCCGAGGCCTTCGTGGGTTTTGGCCTTGACATTTACAGCGGTAAAATCAATGCCCAAAAGCCCCGCGATACATCTTTTCATCTGGCCTTTGAACGGCCCAAGCTTCGGCTCTTCCGTGTGAATAATCAAATCAACGTTGACCACTTCCCACTTTTTTTCTTCCAGCCGTTCTTTTACTATTAACAGAAGCTCTTTACTGTCGACATCTTTTAAGGCCGGATCGGTATCCGGAAACAATGTCCCTATATCCCCCATCCCGCTTGCCCCAAGCAGGGCATCGATGACGGCGTGCAGGCCCACGTCACCGTCGCTGTGTCCCGCCAAACCGGCCGGGTACGGCACATAGACTCCGCAGAGCATCAATTTCCTGCCCTCAACTACCCTGTGAATGTCCGTGCCGATACCTATCCGATATCCGGCGTCTTGCTCCTCAATCACAATATCCCCTTTGTGCTTGGAACATCCGTCCCGAGAACACTAACGGCCGTACCCAGGGCCTTGCCAAGTCCCTTGAAAATCGCCTCAGCTATATGGTGGCTGTTTGTTCCGTACGGCACATTTATGTGAAGATTGAATTTGCCGGTATTCGAAAAGCTCCTGAGCATTTCTTCGAGACATTCAACGTCAAAGTCACCGATTTTATCCGTTCGGTATTCGACGTTATACACGCAGGTGGATCTGCCCGACAGATCGACGGAGACATTTGCCAGCGCATCCTCCATCGGCACGGAACTGTGGCCGTATCTGGTGATTCCTTTTTTATCGCCGAGAGCCTTTAGCAGGCATTCGCCCAGGCATATTGCTATATCTTCGACCGTATGGTGCGCATCGACTTGTAAATCGCCTTTGGCTTTTACAACCAGATCGATTCCGCTATGCTTGCTCAGATGTGTGAGCATGTGGTCTAAAAAACCGACGCCGCTGTCAATCTCATACTTGCCGACGCCGTCCAGATTAAGCTCGACAGTAACGTCGGTTTCTTTTGTCTGCCTGTGAATTTGGGCAACTCTGTTTTCCATAAGTGTGGTCCTCATATTATACCGGCAAGAGTCCGCCATGTACGTATTTAGCTGAAATCTGGCGGTCGCGCCCATCCCCAAAGCCTACGGCTTTGAGGCTGCCACCCGTTTTCCATCAATTCTATTGGGTGGCAGCCTCATCCCGATTGTCGTTTATCGGGATGGGGATGGCTTTCCCTTAGCTAAACACATACTCCGCCTTAGACGGCCCCGGCAGTTTTTCATGACAAGATTTCTTTCAACGCCAAAATGACTCTATCGTTTTGTTCGTCCGTGCCAACCGTTATCCTTAACTTATTTTCCAAACCGGGCAGGTCAAAATACCTGACGTAAATATTACGCTGCACCAACTTATCATAAATTACTCTCGCCTGGCAATGCTTTGTCTCGGCAAGAACAAAATTCGAGTAGCTTCGCAGCACCTCGAATTTCAAAGCGCGTAGCTGCGAAGTCAATAAGTCGCGGGCTTTTTTAACTTTCACGGTTGTCTGCCCGAAATACTCCTGATCTTTTATCGCTGCGGTTGCCACAGCGACAGCGACAGCATCGACATTGTAGGAGTCCTTGACCTTCATGAGACCGGATATCAGGCCAGCTGGGGCAATCGCATAGCCGAACCGCAACCCGGCAAGACCGTACCCTTTGCTCATCGAGCGAAGGATAATTACGTTATCGAAGTCTTTAACCAGTACGGCACAATTCTCATCGGCAAAATCCACGTAAGCCTCGTCAATCAAGAGCACGCCGGAAAGCTCATCGGCTAACGAAGCCAGCTCACCGACACTTATAAAACTGCCGCTCGGTGCGTTAGGATTGCAAACTATCGTCAATGCAGCGCCAGTTTTTGTTAACTCGGCCGGCAGATTGAACTCGTGGTCGAAAGGTACTTCCAAAACTTTGCAGTTTTGCAGATTCGCCAACACAGGGTAAAGCGAATACGTCGGAACAGGGTACGCGACGGGCCGGTTTTCATCACAGATAGCGCGAAAAGCGATAGTCAGCAAATCATCTCCGCCGTTACAGCACATAATATTCTCGGGGCTCAGCCCATGAATTTCCGCTGCGGCTTCTCGAAACGCAGTTCCAACAGGGTCAGGATACCGCCGAAGTTGCTCTACATTGATCCGGCTCAGCACTTCTATGGCCTGTGGCGAGGGCAGATAGGGATTTTCGTTCGTGTTCAGCTTTATTATATCTACCGACTTCGGCTGAAAACCCGGCTCATACCCTTTTACCTTAGCAATATTGTCCCGAAAATAACCCATTATTTGTCCGTATTGCGTATATCGTATTGCGTATTGCGTATTTTCCTTCACGCGATACGCATCACGCAATACGCACGACGAATATTACTTCCGGCAGTAATCTATCAGGCGGGCGATTTCGCGGCGCAGGTCTTTGCGATTCACAATCATATCCACAAAGCCGTGCTCTAACATAAACTCGGCCGTCTGAAATCCTTCCGGCAGCTCGATTTTAATTGTTTCGGCTATAGTGCGAGGCCCGGCAAAAGCAATCAATGCCCCAGGCTCAGCGATCAGACAATCACCCAACATTGCAAAGCTCGCCGTGACTCCGCCGGTCGTCGGGTCGGTCAGAACGCAGATATAAAGTCCGCCGGCCTCGTCCAGTTTCGCCAGGGCCGCGGATGTCTTGGCCATCTGACCCAGCGATACCACGCCTTCATGCATCCTTGCTCCACCCGAGCAGCTTACTACGACCAGGGGCAGCTTCTCTTCAATCGCCATATCAACCGCCGCACAGAATTTCTCGCCGACCACGGAACCCATAGAGCCCATTAGGAAATTCGGCTCCATCACCGCAAGTACCACGCCCCTGCCCTTGATAAAAGCTTTGCCGATCAATATGGCCTCTTTGGCACTGGACTTTTTCTCGTCGGCTTTGATACGCTGCTTATAAGTGGTTCCCCTGAACTTAAAGCCAAGCGGATCATCGGAAGTCATCTCGCCAAGCACCTGTTGAAAAGAAGCTTCATCGGCCAGATAAGCAATTCGAGTTTTTGCCTCGATGCGAAAGTGATGGTTGCATTCAGGGCAGACGTTAAGGTTCTTCTCGACGGTGCTCTTATAGAGCATATGCTCGCAGCCCGGACATCGCATCCAGAGCCCTTCGGGCATCTCCTTACGCGGCTTCAGCGAAAAACCATCCCACTTTGATTTGGCTTTTTTGGTCATAACAACCTATATTTAGCCCCGCAATTTATTGCGGGGTTTCTCCACATCAATATAAAAACAATACGGGGATTCTAACAAAAACTGACCAATTTCGCCATAAAAATTACGTGCAGGCTTTTCGAATGGCGTTTATTGCGGCGATACGGTCGGATTTTGCAAATATTGCATTGCCCGCCACAAGCGTGTCGGCGCCATAGGAAACCACAATTGGCGTAGTCTGAGGATCTATACCGCCATCGACTTCAATGCGTACATCGGGGCCGACGATCTCTCTGATTCGAGCAATTTTTTCTGCCGCTTCCGGCATAAATTCCTGTCCGCCAAAGCCCGGATGGACCGTCATTACCAGAACCATATCACAATGCGGCGCCACGGCGGCAATCGCCTCGACCGGCGTCTCCGGGTTCAGGCAGATCCCCGCGCTGCAGCCCAAATCGTGCAACTTATCGATAAGCCTTAGCGGATCATCGGCCACTTCGATATGAAATGTGATATGGTCGGCCCCGGCCTTCACAAAAGGCTCGGCATATTTCGCCGGCTCGCTTATCATCAGATGAGCATCGAAAACAAGATCGCTTACCTTGCGGAGCTTGGTAATAACCGGCGGACCGATTGTAATATTCGGCACGAAGTGGCCGTCCATCACATCCAGATGCACTATACTGACCCCGGCCAAGGTAATTTCGGCAATCTCGTCGGCCAACCTGGCAAAATCGGCGCTCAGGATCGACGGCACAACTTCAATTGTCCCCGCTTTCGGTAATCGCATCTTCAATCCTTCAGCAAGTTGTTCAACACTTGCCATATCCTCATATCCTGGGCTTCGTTGCATAGTTTCATAGCCCAGGTCTTCAAATATTGCGTATCAAGTTTCCCCTTATGGCGCATGATAACCCCCTTGGCATCGAGCAAATCCTTTTGTCGGCCCGGGATGATCTTCATCAGAATCAAATCCTCTGGAGAAGGAAAGAATGCTTTTACTCCATGCAGTTGAATTGATTTACGTCTCTTATAGGCATCCGTCAGAGCCATACTTACGACTTTCGTTTTCTCATAAGGGCTATTTTAAGACAAACCGGTTTATCTTCCGGAAAATTATCGCGCCATTCGTCGACCAGTGAGCAAGACAGCATATCTTCCTCGATGCGTATTGCTTTTTTCCAGGACAGATTCCGCAGCCATCGCCTCTTTTCCCGCTCCAGAGATTCAAATCTTTTCTGGTCCAGCAGGCCTTTATTACCTTTGGCTTTTTTCATTATCCGAATCGTTAGATGTTAATTATTTTTCATCCAGGACTGCGAGGCATTTGAATTTCTTGCCTTCGAGAAACTCAAGCGAAGCGCCTCCGCCGGTGGAAATATGGCTTATCCTGTCTTCCAGACCAAGTATATTGACTGCGCTGGCACTGTCACCGCCGCCAATGATACTGGTTGCCCCGTTGTCCGTAGCCTCGGCAACAGCAAAAGCTACGGCCTTTGTCCCTTCATCGAAAGGCGTGATTTCAAAAATGCCCATCGGACCGTTCCAAACAATGGTTTTGGCATCGACAATCTTTTTTACAAACGTCTGGGCCGCCATCTGCCCTATGTCGACGGCCTGATAGCCAGGGTCGATGTCGCCCACGGCGGTGCGGTACGGCAGACCGGATTTCAAGTTGCGAACCACATGGTGGTCGACGGGCAAAATTACTTCACAGTTCGCATCAGCCGCTTGTTTCAGCAGTTCCTGACCCTTGTCGATAAAGTCGTTCTCACACAGGCTCTTACCGATACTCTTACCTCTGCCTTTGAGGAAAGTATACGCCATGGCTCCGCCAATGATGATACGGTCGACCTTGCCGATCAAATTTTCGATCACGCCGAGCTTGTCCGAGACCTTGGCTCCGCCGAGTATAGCAACGAAAGGCCTGCCGGGATTACTAAGTGCTTTACCAAGAAACTTCAGCTCCTTTTCAATAAGAAAGCCGATTACCCGGGGCTTGCCTTCCATCATCAATGGGACGGTATACATCGAGGCGTTGTCCCTGTGGGCCGTGCCGAAGGCATCGTCAACGTAGATATCCGCCATGCCTGCCAGCTCTTTCGCGAAGTCGTCTTTTGCCTGCCGGAGCTGCGCATCTTCCTTTGCCGCCTTGTCCTTTATGGTCTCTTCCTTGTGGAAGCGCAGGTTCTCAAGGAGCATACAATCGCCCGGCTTGAGGGTCTTGGCCTTTGCGCTGGTTTCAGGACCGATACAATCGTCAGTGAAAATAACATCCCGGCCCAATAACTCAGACAATCTCTTCGCTACCGGGGCCAAAGACATCTTCTCATTCTTCTTGCCCTTGGGCCTGCCGAGATGGCTCATAAGAATCAGCGAGCCGCCGCCCTCTAATATCTTCTTTATCGTTGGCAGTGCCTTAACGATTCGGTCATCGCTGGTAATGTTGCAGTCATCGTCCAGCGGCACATTAAAGTCGCACCGCATCAGAACCTTTTTGCCCTGCACATTAATATCAGCAACAGTTTTCTTAGCCATGCTATCTACCCTAAAAATTTCTTGTGCCATTTCTGCCAAAGGAAAAAGTCTCCATTTAGCCCCGTGTTTTACGCGGAGCTTTAGCTTCATAATTCTAAATTTCTTGTTCGATAGTCACTACTCAGACTACATCGCTGCCATTTTTTCCATAATATCGACACTTCGATTCGAATAGCCCCACTCGTTGTCATACCAGCTTACGACCTTCACGGTTTTGTCGATGACTATCGTGCATAGAGAATCAAAGATGCTCGAAGCAGGGTCGTTGACGATGTCACTACTGACAATAGGCTCATCACAATAGACCAGGATACCCTTCATCGGGCCTTCCGCGGCGGCTTTCATTGCTGCATTGACGGCATCGACTGTGACGTCCTTTTTGACGTTCACCACAAGGTCAACAATACTGCCTACCGGGATGGGAACTCGGATCGCAAAACCATCCAGCTTGCCGACAAGTGCGGGAATGACTGTGCCGATGGCCTTAGCAGCACCTGTGCTGGTTGGGATTATGTTCGCTGCCGCGGCACGCGCACGACGCATATCCGAGTGGATCATATCGGCCACTTTCTGGTCGTTGGTATAAGCGTGAATAGTCGTCATCATACCCTGCTCGATACCAAAGGTATCGTTGAGAGTCTTGGCCAAAGGTGCAAGACAGTTGGTCGTGCAGCTTGCGTTGGATACGCATTTGACGTCACTTGTGAGCTTCTCATCGTTAACACCCAGGACGATTGTCGCATCGATATCGTCCTTGGCCGGGACGCTTAGCATGACCTTTTCGGCTCCGGCTTTGATATGGTCGGCATAACCACCTTTAGCAGACGAAGCTAAGCGAAACAGTCCCGTCGATTCCAAAACCACCTTCACGCCCATATCTTTCCAGGGCAGCTCAGCGGGATTCCTGACAGCCAGAACCTTAATTGTTTTGCCGTTGATGACCAATGTATCATCTTTCGCCTCGACCGTTCCGCCCCATTTGCCCATCACGGTGTCGTATTTGAACAGATGTGCAAGGCTCTTCGCATCCGCGAGGTCATTGATAGCGACGAGTTCCAAATCGCCGTCTCTTTGCATAATAATTCTTGCTACGGCCCTGCCGATCCGGCCGAAACCATTAATTGCTACCTTTGTTGCCATTTGTACTTCTCCTTATTTTAATATCAATAACGTTGTTTTCCGTGTTTTAAGCCCCTTGCCAGACGCTACTATGGGGTAAACGAGAGAGCTACTTTATGTTTTCTCCGCCCCGCTGTCAAGAATTTATTCCAAATTTGAGAATCTCAACCAGGCAAAATCCCCTATCGACTGTACGGCAATCACTGCTCCTTTTTATTCTTCTTTTTCCGGGCAGCCCTGATCCTGACGATTTGAGGGGCCATTTGGTCCTTCCAGGCCGTGTAGGTCTGTTGCAGACGTTTGACAATTTGGGGATTTTCTTTCGAAAGGTCGTTTTGTTCTCTGATATCGGTTGAAAGGTCGTAAAGTTCCAGCGAGCTTTTTTGAGACAGCAGCTTCCATTTGCCCGCCCGGACGGCCCACTGGTCGGCCCCATCGTACCAGAAAAGGGCTTCGTGCAGCGGTTTTTTGCTCTGGCCGCGGAGGACCGGTAGCATATTCCTGCCGTCATAGACACGGTCATCGGGCAAATTGGCGCCCACGGCGGCACAAATCGTCGGCATAGCGTCCAGCGAAATAACCGGCTCGTCGCAAACCTTGCCTTTCGGCAGCTTTTCCAGCCAGCGAACAATAAACGGCACCCTGATCCCGCCTTCATAAACGCTGTGCTTGTAATCCCTTAGAGCGCCATTATCAGCGAGATTCTTCCTGGCGCCGCCGTTGTCCGAAAAGAATATAATCAACGTATTTTCATCAGCGCCGGTCCGCTTCAGGGCATCCAGCACCCGCCCGATCGCCTCATCCATGCACACCAGCATCCCAAGATAAATGTCTCGGTTCTTGTCCCCCGTATTAAAGCGATCTATGTGTTTCTGCAGCGCCTGCAGCGGCCAATGTACCGCATTGAAGGGCAGATAAAGAAAGAAAGGCCGGTCCTTTTGCCGCTCGATGAAAGAGACAGCTTCGCGCGCGAGATTGTTTGTCAGGTAACCGGTATCGTTAATCGGCTTTTCGTTGCGGTAGATAGACGTATATTCATCCGTTATGTCCAGCTTGAAATAATCATGCCCACCATGGCCCAGAAATCCGTAGAATTCATCAAAACCACGCTTTAAGGGGTGGTACGGAGGCTCGATACCCAGATGCCATTTGCCGATGACGGCGGTGGCATAACCTTCTTTCTTCAGCAAATCGGCTACAGTAATTTCCTTCAACGGCATCCCGGTCCTGCTGTCGGGAGCGGTATAAAAGCCAAACCGCTGCTGATAACGCCCGGTCATAAGTCCGGCCCGCGTCGGCGCGCAAACATAGCCGCTCGCGTAGCCGTTGGTAAATCGCACGCCCTCGTCGGCCAGCCGGTCGATATTCGGCGTATCGACCTCTTTCGGATGCTCGTAGCAGCTCGAATCGGCGTAGCCCTGGTCATCTGATACGATAACCACAATATTGGGCCGCCGGCGGCTATTTTGCTTTGCCGCCGCGGGCAGAACCTTATCGTCCAGACATATCCCCGATGCAGCCAAAACCGATGAGCGCAAAAAACTCCTCCGGGTAATCTTGTCGTTTGTCATCTTATTCGCGCTCTCCAATAATCAACTTTCCAAGGCCTCACAGACAGATTCGCTCCATACATACAGCCGATATAGTACCCGATACCTCCTGATAATACAATTGCTGCATTAGTTTTATCCCGGATTTCCCAAGCGGTTCGTGATAAATAAACTGGATTTTGATAGTATAGAGCTTATAGAGACCATTCAAGCCAGTTTCGACCATCTGATACGAGAGAACCTAATGGGTGAAACATGCAAGGATGCTCTGAAGCTCGAATTTCACGGTACAAAGGTAACCAGCGATGCAGGTTTGCTTGCCTACCAGGAGCTTGATGAGGCATGTTGCAGGAGGTAGGGCCATAGAACGTACCGCTGCCTCGGAAAAAAAAGTTCTTGACCGTTCAAGGTGAATGTGGCAAGATTATTGGTGTCGTAGGGAGAAAATCATGTTTGTTAAGTGTGTAAATGGGAAATGTCAGATAAATATGAAATCAGAACTATCTTATTTTAAGGAAACCGGCTTTTTCCAGGAAAAAGACGAGGCAATGACTCACTTGAGAGATGCCGACGAGATTTTAACGGCAGAGGACGTGGATTACTGCCTGATGTTTGGAACCTTGCTTGGACTACTCAGGCACGGGGATTTCATACCCTGGGACGACGATTTGGATATTATCATTTTTGATATGGACGGATTTGAAAAACGGTGCGTAGAAAAATTTGAAGAGCGAGGTTACCAGGTTCTACAGGATGTTCGCAAGATAAGTCCTTTTCGAATCACTCCGTTCCTGAAAATCAATACACGATGTGGATATCGCATTTATGCGGAGAACGGAAAGGGGGTACCAGGTGTTGCCTGGAAATTTCCCTGGCTGGGAATATGGGAGCCGGTTATTAAAAGAAAGGCGATGACGCTCCCGCCGGAAAAGTATGTCTATAATATCGAAGACTTTTTCCCCTTACAGAGAAGGCCCTTTCAGGATTTTTCCGTGATGATCCCTCAAAATCCCACAAAGATACTTAATGACTATTTTGGCACAGATGACTGGATGGAATACTGTATTCCTTCGGCACTGGACCATAGACATTACAGGCCCACCGGATTTCCAACGGCTAAAAGGCCAGTAAAAGATGTTTTAACGTATTTGAACGTATGATAAATGAATGGAGTAATATGTCTAATGTTCGACAAGCAGTAATATTAGCGGCCGGGGTGGGAACCCGTCTCAAAGGCACACTGGATGGTCGCCCCAAAGGATTCATAAAACTGGGTGAAAGGACGATTATCGAGGAATCGATTGTCAAACTTATTCAGGCCAATATAACCGACATTGTGATTGTGACAGGTTATTGTTCGGAGTTTTATGAACGACTTTCAGAAAAATTTGCTGTTGTTCGTACAATATGGAATCCGGATTTTGCCGGAAGTGGCAGTATGCGATCTTTTTGTATCGCATCTCCGTACATTAATAGTGATTTTCTGCTCTTGGAATCTGACCTGAGTTATGAGTATCAAGCGCTTGAAACACTCCAGAGTTCCTCTTTGGATAGTTGCATCCTGCTTTCCGGTGAAACCGGATCGGGCGACGAAGTTTACGTTGGCATTAGTGGTAATAGAGTCGTTAACATGTCAAAAAAGCGTAGTGATATTATCTGCCTGGGGGGCGAGCTGGTAGGTATCTCTAAGATCTCTCAGGAACTATATAGACGGATGATCAATATTTGCCCCAAAAAATGCGAACATAACCGTCAATATCATTACGAAGATTGTCTTACTGACATAAGTGATGACATTGCCATCCATTACCACTATATCGAAGACCTGGCGTGGACGGAGATAGACGACGAAAATCAACTGACCAGAGCCCATGAGAAGATTTATCCATTAATTAAACAAAGAGACTCCGGAATCACTGTTGCGAAAAAAGGTGATAGATATGTTTTACTCAACACAGGGCATACTGCCACTACCGATACAGTCGAGCAGGGCATGTTCGATAAAGCCGTATAAGACTCAGAAACACCTGTAATGGTAAGCATAATTGACAGAAATCAACTTGTTTGTCGTGAGGTATTATTGGAAAGACAATCTGAAACAACCAGTCTGAGTGATTCTAAATATCCGTCACTCGCAAAAAAAACGAGTGACGGCACCTACTGTTATCTGGTTCAACGCCGTGTCTCGGCGCATATAACTCGCTTCTGTGTGCAAAGAGGGATTTCCGCCGGTTCGGCGACTTGCATTGATTTTGTTCTTGCTCTCTTTGCCTCTCTATTTTTGTACCTGGGATATTTTATCGCCGGAGTGGTTTTTATTCAGATCTTCGGTATCTGGTCCTGTGTGGACGGGGAGATCGCGCGTCTCACTAAAAGCACAAGCCAGCTTGGCGATTTTTATGACACCATGGTCGACAGGATCGCCGAATTTCTTATTGTGGGCACACTGATGCTTTCTATGAATAGAGTATCACCTGATGTCTCATGGGGAACTATTTTCTTTGCTTATATAGGTTTGATATTTCTTATTACCGCATCATCGGAAAAGTATCGTTCCGTATTCCATAAAAATTATCCTAGAAAAAGAGCTGAGCCGTTTTTCTCCTGGCTTTGCGCCGGCAGTGACACCCGGCTGCTTTTTCTTTCTCTCGGTATTTTCGCCTACGCCATCAGCGATTATGCTGCGATTATTCGATGGCTGATGATTATTCAGTCTGTTTTACTTGGTTTTAATCTCCTGTTCCGGTTATGGAAAATGCCAAAACTTATACAAATGAATGAATCGATATCTGAGTAAATCCGGTTATGCCTCATAATCAAGCCTATCACTCGTTACAGGAATTTCTTGACCGGTTGCAGGAGAACTGCCTGCTACTTGCACGGCATGGTGAGAGCGACTGGAATGCCATGGACCTTATTCAGGGCCAACAGGACCGCCCGCTCAGCCCCGTAGGATTCAAGCAAAGGAAAAACCTCTTCTTTCTGTTGCAGTCGGTTACCCTGGCCCGGATATTTACCAGTACGCTGCAACGGTCTATTCAGACCGCACTATCCATAAGTGAGGAAAAGAAAATACCTCTGGAGAGAGTGCCGGCGCTTAATGAGGCAAAACTGGGCATTTTTGAAGGCGAAAGCAAGGTCTCTTTTTCCGATGATTTTTCAAGAAAGATGTATCAGGCATTCTTGGATGATGAAATAAACGTGATACTTCCCGGCGGCGGGGAGAATCTCAAAATGGTTGATATGCGGATTGCGCAACCGGTTACCATATTCTTAGAAGCAGTCGAGAGTTCAGGCCACACGCTGGTTGTCGGGCACCGCAATATTAATAAAATGATTGTTAGAAACCTTCTGGGACTTTCCTTTGAGCAAGGATACCGGGTTGAACATGAGAATAATCTTCTCTATGTTTATGCACCGAAAATTCAGCAAATCTTTTCTATTGAAATCGGCAGCCCTGGTGCGCTTATTAGAATTGAACCGGGGTACAAAGAAATCGGTTGATACAGAACGAGATCGGCATAGACTATTAGTCCGTTTCGGAAATAAGATCAACTTGTGAGTTTATAGAAGACTGTTACAAAAGGTATTTCATTTCTGCCGGGCCTTTCCGGCCAAAAGGCATTTTTAGAGATTATTAATGCAATATTCTGTAACATAATCGCTCCCCGCGCAATTATAGCTGCGACAATGGTTGGTGCTATGGCAAAACTTGTTGAACGAACGGAAGATAACGATTTGGTCCTCAGGGCCAAAACACAAGCTGAAGCGCTCGGCCGGCTTTACGAATTGTACTACGAGCGAATCTTCCGCTTCTGCGTTCACCGGCTCTTTAACAAGGAAATAGCCGAGGATGTAACTTCGGCGGTCTTTCTTCAGGTAGCCCGCGGAATACGCGGCTTCAAAGGCCGAAGCGAGCAGGATTTTCGCAACTGGCTGTACGCCATAGCAGCCAACCAGGCGAACGCCTATATCAGAAGAACATCCCGGCGTAAAAAGCTGCTCGCAGAGGCGGCCGGCTCAATGAGACCGGTGACCGCCGGCAGTGCCGATATGTCGTTCGAGCCGGACTGGCCGAGACTTTATGCCGCCATCCTCAAGCTAAAACCGAAGCACCAGACCATTGTCACACTAAGGTTCTTTGAAAACTTCTCATACGAACAGGTAGCACAGATTTTAGACGTTAAAGAGGCAACTCTGCGCGTAACGTTGCATAGAATACTTAACCAGTTACGAAACCAGTTACAGACCGTTTTCGACGGAGAAAAATAATGTTCAAAGACGAAGCCGATTTTGAAAAAGTCGTTGGTCGGCTGAATATCGATACCGAGCCGAACCCGGCGCATCGACAAAAGCTGCGCCGCCGGATGCTCTCTGTCTTCAACCAGGCCGAACAGGAACCCACAACCCGGATAATCGTCTTTCGAACATTAAGGAGAATAACCATGAAAAGTCCATTTACAAAAATAGCCACAGCAGCGGCGATTATTATTGTAGTTATTACTGGCATATCTTACCTGGACGGCTCGATCGACGGCACAAGTGTCGCATGGTCCCAGGTAGTTGAGCAAATCAGCAGCCATACCAAATACAAATGCCGCCAGCGAGTCGTTCGGGAACAAGGCCCTGAATTTCCTACGATGCTGGTGTATCACCTGAATCTTTCGCAAAGGCGGCAGGAAGTTGAAGATGGCTCCATCCATATCATTGATATGCGGGGAGAGGATGCGATAACCGTAGAACTTGATCCGGCTAACAAAAAAGCGACAGTTACAAAGCTAATCGGATTCGGCCCCAGAAAAGATCCGCATATCATTGAGATGGTCAAGCAATTCGAGCAGGAATCTACCGAAAGACTCGGCACAAAGGAGAAAAATGGAAAAATCCTGCAGGGATTCAGACATCTACCGAATAAGCACAGTGACTTCACAGTATGGGTTGATCCGGACACAAAGCTTCCGGTAGAGATAGAGCTTAAGCACGTCAACAGAGGGCAAACCATTTTCATGGATGAATTTGAATTTGATTTCGAGCTTGATCCGTCCGCTTTCAGTATAGACGTTCCCGATGATTACGAAGTAAAGACAATAATTAATGACTACAGGCCGGTTGAGCCAAAAGAAATTACTGCTGAAGATATACGAAGCGGACTCTATCATACTGCATATACAATAGAAAAACTCCCGTGGATAGAGAAGCTGATAATGATACAAACTATTGATCCTCTTGGCACAAGAGCTATAGTGTATTTGATCGGAATACAGAGCAAAGATGGAAATACGATCATAATCGTTCAGGGAGAATATTATGACGGGGCGAGAATGGTATGGATACCCAAACAGCAGCTTGTTCTTGAAACTCCCCTTGGAGCCAAATTGTATACACATCCGAATGGTGCTTTATATGCTCAATATTTTCTGGAGGCTTTCGCCAAGGCAAATCCTGATTTCTTCAATATCGAAAACCTCATCGAAGAAAGATTTACCAGGATGATTGTCATGCCGGACGGAACGGTTATGGGCCTGTCGGTCAACAAACAAATGAGCGATGAAAAATTACAGGAGCTTGTCGAGTCCTTAACAGAAATTAAAGCGAATTGATTTTACATCCGCAGACTCCACAAAAACTGTATAAATACAGCAAGTTAGTGGTCTAAGTAAACAAGCCGGGCTAAGTAAGCCCGGTTTTTTATGCACAAATTCCACCTCAAAATCTGACGTAATCACAATTTTTCTTATACCAAAACATATCCGGCCACCGTCATACGTAATAGCAGCAATAGATTATTTCCATATCAGGCACATAAGGAGCACAATTATGAAAAGCTCGATTATTAAACTTTCAGCTATGGGAATCATCGTCGTGATAATTATTGGCGTGTACCACTTCAAACTGTTCGATTCAACTGCCAAAATCACCGATTCACCAGAAATAGTCAGTGAATCACCCGCCGTAACCACTCCTAAGTTAGTCCCGATCGACATTAAGATACCCAAACCAATGTTTATATCATGGCCTCACTACAAAGATATGCCAAACTTAGAAAAACCGTCTGGTAAACCTCGCCCCCCTTTTATGGCACCTGTAGGGACAAAAAACATTGTGCTAGAAAAACCGGTTTTCAGTACTGACAAAGATCCTATCATGGGTAAGGTAGAATTGATTACCGATGGCGATAAGGAAGCCTTTGACAGCAGCTATGTGGAATTTGGCCCATTTTTACAGCATTTCACTATCGACCTTGAAGTCAGACATAATATTTATGCTATTGTAATATGGCATTACCATAGGCAGCAACGCATTTATTATGATGTAGTAGTACAGGTTGCCGATGATCCTGATTTTGTCACGAATGTAAGAACTCTGTTCAATAATGATATCGATAACTCGGCCGGCTTGGGCATCGGTAAAGACATGCATTATGTTGAAACCCATGAGGGCAAACTTATAGACTGCAAGGGCGTCGAGGCTCGTTATGTCCGCCTCTACAGCAACGGCAATAGCGCCAATGAACTGAACCACTATGTCGAGGTGGAAGTTTACGGCAAGCCCACACGATAGGATGAGCTAACGTAACGTAAATCAAACCGCATGGGAAGTCCACAGGATGCCTTGCGGCGTAAACCTGCCCGTCCTTGACCGTGCTTCGCTCCGATGGGGATAATAGAGAATCGAGCATCCGGCGTCGAGTATACAGTAATTAGTCACGGAGATTTTTCTAAAATTTGCTTGAAATCCAACATGTAATATGATATAATATACATATAACATACGTTTTTGTGTGTAGTCTGTGGAATGGAATAGGATGGTGTTCTGTTAAAAAACTTAACAATATGTCATTGCGAGGCCCGAAGGGCCGTGGCAATCTCTTTCGTTATGAGCAGGAATAATATCGCGGCGTTTGAGATTGCTTCGCGGAGTTTATCCTGAGCAAAGTCGAAGGGCTCGCAATGACAGAATTTGGACTTTTATTCTCTAAAAAGTAAAAAACAGTAAATTGGGGCAGCGCCGAGCAGGGCTATTTGAAAAAACAAAGCCAATGTTAAAATAGGCAAAATAGCGCAACTTCAATGATAACCGGGAGTTGTAGGCGTTTTTGTATTTTTAGGCAGTTTTGGACTATGAAAAACAAACCCAATTCAAAGCCAATTGCCGGGCTTTGGCCGGAAATCCGAAGTAATGGATGACAAAATGGTAAATCCGGAGTTTCTCCGGCGGGGCAATTTGAAAAAACAAAGCCAATTTTCGAATGGGCAAAATGACGTTAAGTCAATATTAACAGTGGTTTACGGAGATTTTAGTGGGCCGAAGCAGCGAAAAAACAAAGCCAATTCAAAGCCAATTCGGTTGTTTTACCGCCGAGAACGC